>JBAVVE010000265.1:0-2107 GCA_049697135.1 Bathyarchaeia archaeon
GGCCAAGGACGTGCGTTTGGAAGCGTTTTATATGATCCGTCCAATCTGGCTTCGGCGGCGACTGATTTGGAGAATCTGCTGAGTGGCCTCCTCTTCCGAATCGCGAAACACTGGATAGCGGGTGAGACTTTCGAAGATGCCATTGCACGTGCACAACGATCCAGCGTCAGTGGTGTTCGGGGAATCATAAACCTGCTCGGAGAGGAGACAACGAGTCGAGAAGATACCGTAGCTGCTACTGACGAGTGCATCAAGATGCTGAAGGAGCTTGATGCGCGCAAGATTCAGAGTTGCATTTCAGTTAAGCCGACGCAGGTGGGGCTTGCGATCGACAAGGCGCTGTTCGTTCAGAACCTTGAGAAGATCATGAGCAGTGCAAGGCCACTAGGAATCTTTGTCTGGGTGGACATGGAGGGTTCACCTTTTACTGCTGACATAGTAAGCACGTATCTGGAGTTCCGGAAGAGATTCGACAACATGGGAGTGGCGATCCAAGCATACCTGAAGAGAAGCGAGGAGGATGTTTCTCGCATCCTTGATTCGAAAGGAATCATCAGGTTGTGTAAGGGAGCCTACAACGAAAGCCCGGAGATTGTCTACAAACGAAGGACCCAGATCAACGACAACTTCTCGAAACTCATGCGGATGATGTTTGAGCGTGGAAGAGGATTCGCAATTGCTAGCCATGACGAGAAGCTGATCGAGGAAGCGACTCGCCTCAGTAATGTGCACCATGCGGATTTCGAGTTTGAAATGTTGATGGGTATCAGGGACAAGAAGAAACTCGAGCTTGTCGAGCGAGGATACCGAGTGAGCGAGTACATTCCATTCGGAAAGAGCTGGTGGGCTTATTCAGTGAGAAGGATTCGTGAGCACAAGAGCAACATATTCCTGCTTGCACGCTCACTGATCAGCGGATAAATGCAGTCGACTGCACAGCGGCGAACAGTCGATTTCCATATTGAGGCTAGAATGAAAGGCTAATGGATACTCGCTCGTTCAATATCTCTTCTAGAACAGCCTCTATCTTGGCCTTATCGGAATTGATGAGCGCACGCAGCTTTGCCTCCTGCGACTGCAGGTCTGCAACTAGGCTCCGGCAATCAGCGGCTTCCGCGAGCGTATCATCCAGTTGGCTCTTCAGAGACATCCACTTGTCATAGATACCGGAACCCTTCAATTGCCTCAGAACCTCTCGGCGATTAGCCTGCAATATTGCATGATCTTCTCTGAACCGTTCTAATAGTCCGGCTTCGAGCGTCTCTATTGCTTCAATCGACTTCCGCTTTCTTCTCTGATCAAGGAACAACTCATCTTTCTCGATCAACTGATGAAGTGAGCTGAGCAGTCCATGCATCTCGGCGACTGGAGTCTCCAGAATTGCGGTCAGCGGATTATCGACGAGTCTGCTGACGCCGAACCCTGTCAATCCCGCGGGCGCTTTGCTCTCAGGCCTATTCGCTTTGCGAAGCGGCTTTGAAAGCGGCTCAAGTAGAGCGAGAACTTCCTGTTCCTTCCGACGAATCTGCTCCTCTATCCGGCCCAACTCTCGAAGGTTTTGATCTCCACTCAGCAAGGAGATGTCATTCGAGAGATTGGATTCCTTCTCTTGCAGTCCTCCCAACCTCTGATTCGCGTCTTGAATTCGATCGATCTTGAGACGCAGCTCTCTCACACTCCGAGCAAGTTGATCTGATTCGCGTGCGGCAATTTGCAGTTGTTTCAGATTTGATCGGTCGAGAGTCTGCGTAAGATCGGTAATGGCGCGGCTTAGACGTGCAATCGAGTCTTCGAGGGCTGAAGTCTCCGGCTTGGCTGATCGAACAACGCTTACCACATATTTGTTGTACGTCTTCACGATAATTCGAATGGCTTGGAGCGATCTTTCCTCGAACTTCCTCAGCTCCTCGTATGAAGCATCTTCTCTGTTGATCGCTAGGGATCCGGAGGTTTCGATGATCTGTTCCGAGAGCCTAAGTCCGTGCTGTTGTGCGGGCCTAGTGATGCTTCCCCACGCTCTTCGAGTGGCGTCAGCCAAGTTCGCCGCTGCTTTCTCGACAGACTTGACTGCTTTCATAGTCTGGCTTGCTGCCGCTGAGAACTGTCT
>JBAVVE010000266.1:0-12583 GCA_049697135.1 Bathyarchaeia archaeon
ATTGAAGACTAGACGCCCCGTCAAGATGGTGCTCTCGCGAGAGGAATCCGGAATCTCTGGCCTGAAACGCCATCCCGTGATCGTCACCGTCAAGACCGGTGTTCTTTCAGACGGAAAGCTACTCGCAAATCAGGTCAAGATCGTGTCTGACACCGGCGCCTACGCGTCTCTTGGCGGAACAATCCTCGACGTCAGCATGGAGACCTGCTGCGGCCCGTACAACATTCCCAACATTGACATCGACGCTTACTGTGTTTACACAAACAACGGCTTCTCAGGCGCATTCCGAGGATTCGGCGGACCACAAGTACAATTCGCCATGGAATCCCAGATGGACATAATCGCCGAGAAACTCAACATCGACAGATTCGAAATCAGGAAACGAAACGTCATCCATGAAGACGAAGTCAGCAGTTTCGGCGTCAAGATTCCCGGAAGCATAGGAATCAGTCAGACCCTTGAGGTTGCATCCAAGTCAGATCTCTGGACTCAGAAAGACGTTCTGAAGTCAAAGCCATCGGAGCCCTGGTGCAAGAGAGGACTTGGAATCGCCTGTGCAGTGAAGGGTTTCACATTTGGTGCGCTTCCAGATTTTGGAGCTGCATCGGTCACACTCAATCAGGATGGCTCGTTCACTGTCGGTGTGAGCTGTCCCGACATGGGACAAGGCAACATGACAGCATACGCACAAATCGCCGCGGAGGAACTGCGTTGCGGATTCGAAGACGTACACGTAGCCATTGCAGATACAGCACTTGGTCCTGATACAGGAAGTTCATCGGCCTCACGATCTGTGTACGTGGGAGGAAACGCGATAATCAGGGCCGCTCAGAAGATGCGTGCGCTCCTCATTTCATACGCCGCCGAGACGCTCGGCGTACCTAAGAGTGGACTCGAATGCCAGGATGGAGCAGTCGTTGCCACTGGTGATTCGAAGCGTAGGAGTGAGTATGCATCCGTTGCGAAACATGCTAACCTCGGAGGCAAGGAGGTTCGGGTGGAAGCCGGGTTTGAGGTTCCAAGGTTCGAGCGCCCCGTCGAAGGAAGTATCGAGATTCCACACTGGGCGTTCATGTATGCAACTGCCATAGCGCTCGTTGAAGTCGACACGTTGACTGGAAGCACGAAGGTGCTACGATTTCTGGTAGTGCCAGACGCGGGCAAGGTGATCAGCCCGCAGAACCTCAGGGGGCAATGTGAGGGCGCGATTGTGCAGGGCCTCGGATACGCCCTCATGGAAGACGCGATCATACAAGACGGACGGATCAAGACGCCTAACTTCACCACTTATCTGATCCCAACAATCAAGGACAGTCCGGACATCGAAGTTGTGCCGGTGGAGACTTTCGAGAAGAGCGGCCCGTTCGGAGCTAAAGGAGTGGGTGAGATCGCGCTCATACCCGTCGCGCCGGCGATTGCGAACGCTATCTACGATGCGGTTGGTGTTCGATCATTCACCCTGCCGATGACGGCTGAGCGTGTGTTCAAGTCTCTACGAGCCAGCAAGACGAGCTGACCTGACATTGGCATCAGTGAAGGTTAGACTCTTTCACCAGCTGAGAACCGCTGAGGGGAAAGGAGAAGTAACAATCACAGCAAGCACCGTCGGCGAACTCCTGCGGACTCTAGTCGAGAGATACAGCGAGTCAGCCAGAAACGTGCTATTTGACGCCAAAGGTAACTTTCGAGACTACGCGTTCGTGTATATCAACAATACTCTGCAGAAACCAGTTGATATGTCAGTTCCGCTCAAAGACGGCGACATCATATTGGTCATTCCGCCGGTGAGCGGGGGATGACGCATGCCTGGATTCAACGTCTACGTTCCGCTGAGCCTTGACGATGCACTCCGATATCTCGAAGAGAACCCTACTGACACGCTCCCGATAGCGGGCTCAACAGATCTTCTACCACGCATCAAGAGGAAACACGTGTCCGTCAGGAACTTGGTCGACCTCTCAGGACTGACGGTACTCAAGTACATCAAGCGGGATCAAAGCAAGATCCGCATCGGCGCGTTGTCAACAATTGCAGATCTGGAAGAACAAAGAGACGATTCCGCTTCTGGCAGACTCCTAAACGATGTGACTAAGAAGTTTGGATCCCCCAACATCAGAAGCGTTGCCACGGTCGGCGGAAATATTTGTGCGGCATCCTCGTCCGAGGATTTGATCCCGGTCTTGCTTGCACTCGACGCGGAAGTGAGAGCGGTTAGCAGAAACGGAGCGCGAGAGATGCCTCTGAAGGAATTCATTGCTGCAAAACGGAAGACTGCTCTGCAGCCTGATGAGATACTTGCTGAGATCTCCTTCTCCGAACTCAACGCTAGAAGCGCATGTTCATTTCAGAAACTTGGAATACGGAATACTCTGATCATTGCGCTTGTGTCCGTTGCAGTTTTACTCGAAGTAGACGAGACCCGTTCCAATATCAAGTCTGCACGGATTGCCCTGAACCGTCTCAGAGGGAGGATCCCGCAAAGAGCAGAGAGCGTCGAAGAGGAACTCCTCGGTCAGAGGTTGAACGAGCAGACGATCAGGAACGCAACAGAGATGCTTGGAGACGAGCTGATGTTGACGTCCGATTTTCGAGCCTCAGCCGACTACAGGCATGAGGCAGCAAAGGTATTGTTTCGTCGTGCGCTCACCGAATGTCAGGCGAGTATCATCAGGAAGTGAGAGCAGTTGGCCAAGCATACCATAAGACTCAACGTGAACGGCAAAGATCACGCACTCATCGTCGATTCCACAGAAAGACTACTCGACGTGCTCAGAGACCGACTGAACCTCAAAGGAGTGAAAGAGGGCTGTGGAACCGGAGACTGCGGTGCATGTACAGTAATCATGGACGGTCACCTCGTCAACTCATGCTTGGTGCTGGCAGTGCAAGCAAGGGACAAGAGAATCACCACAATTGAAGGCGTCGGTACACGCGAGAAACTCCACCCCGTCCAGAAGGCGATAATGAAGTACAACGCGGCGCAATGCGGCTTCTGCATTCCCGCTATGGTTCTAGCGGGTAAGAATCTGCTCGATCATAACCCAACTCCTTCGAGAGAGGAAATCAAAGAAGCGATCAGCGGAGTCCTCTGCCGCTGCACGGGATACTACAAGCTTGTTACATCCATCCAAGAAGCGGCCAGGGAGATATCGGGAGTGAAAGCATGACGCAAACCGAACTCGTCCGAAAGCTCCGTGAAGCCGACAGTTACGTAGTGGTCGGTAAGAGCGTACAAAGACTCGACGCGCTCGACAAAGTCCTCGGTCTTCCACTCTACACGTCGGACCTCGCGCCGAAAGACGCACTCAAGGTGAAGGTGGTCAGATCCACAGTTCCTCATGCGCTCATCAAGCGAATCGACACAGAGCCCGCAAAACGAATGCCCGGCGTATCAGCCGTCCTGACCGCGCAAGATATCCCAGGACTCAACGAGGCATTCGCACTACTGCCAGACCGACCTCTTCTAGCAAGCACCAAGGTCAGGTGTCACGGTGAGGCAATAGCAATAGTCGCCGCCCACGACACTCAGATAGCAGAAGACGCGGCAGACAGAGTCATCGTGCAGTACGACCCTCTTCCCTCCGTGTTCTCACCCGTCGAGGCCATGAAGCCTGATTCCGTCCGTGTTCACGATGGCGGGAATGTTGCGAAGTATCTCAGAGTCAGAAAAGGCGATGTGAATGAAGGCTTTCGACAGGCCGACGTGACAATCGAGAACACGTACAAGACGCAGTTCCAAGACCCGGTTCCTATGGAGCCGGAGGTCGGGATGGCTTGGGTGGAGAAGGATGGATCAATCACCTGTGTCGGCTCGATGCAGACACCCTTCTATGTCCAGACTGGCGTCGCAAAGGTTCTAGGCGTCAGTCCGGACAAGGTGAGGGTAATCCAAGCTACTACCGGTGGAGCTTTCGGACCCAAGTCAGACGAAATGCCAGTAGATACGTGCGCCCTTTCCGCTTTGGTGGCGCAGAAGACAGGGAAACCAGCAATCCTCGCCTACACTCGACAGGAATCCTTGATAGCCCATACGAAACGCCACCCATTCGTGATCACACTGAAGACAGGCGCAAAGAATGATGGACATCTGACCGCGTCAGAGGCGTTGGTCGTCTCGGACACGGGCGCCTACGCATCGCTCGGTCCGCTGGTAATCATACGTGCATGCTTCCATGCGACTGGACCGTATGTGATTCCGCATGTGAAGACTGATGCCTACTGCATGTACACGAACAACACGATGGCTGGCTCGTTCAGAGGATTCGGAAGTCCTCAGGTTCACTTCGCGGCTGAATGCCAAATGGATGAACTCGCCAAGAAACTCGACGTGGACCCGCTCGACCTCAGGCTCAAGAACATGCTGAGACCGGGAACGCTTACTGCTACGAGCCAAGTTGTTGACGATGCATGCGGACTTGAGGAATGCACCAAGCGAGCTATAGAGGCATCAGGTTGGCATGCGAAACGAGCGGAATTCGGCCGTGACCAAGGCGTACTCCGGCGGGGAATCGGCATAGCCCTGATGTACCACGGTAACAGCCTCGGACCGGAAGGCAACGACTACGCATACGTTCACATACTCGTGAAGCCTGACGCAAAAGTCGTTGTGAGAACCGCTCTCACCGAATACGGGACCGGCGCAAGTTCAGGACTCGCTCAGATAGCCGCCGAGACTCTCGGACTTCCAATCGATCTATTCGAGCTTGATAGGCCAGACACGGCCACATGTCATGAAACAGGCCCGACAGTCGCATCACGTGTCATCGTGATAGGCGGAAGGGCCACACAACTTGCGGCTGTGAAGGTAGGGGAGAAGATACTCACGGTCGCAAGCGAGCTTCTTCAATGCGACCGGTCAAAGCTGAGAATCAAGGACGGAATCATACATCACTCAGATGATCCACGGCGCACGATCACTTTCCGGAAGGTCGTCGAGGAATGCTACAAGAAGAATGTGAGCCTCAACGAGACCGGCTTCTACAGTGCGCCAAAGTGCGACTTCGAGCAGGAGAACAGCCAAGGAACCACATATCTGCAGTACACGTACGGCGCCGTAGTCGCCGAAATCCAAGTCGACACAGAACTCGGAGTCGTCAAACCGCTCAGGATCACGGTAGCCTACGATGCAGGACGCGCAATCAACCCGCTATCCGTTGAAGGCCAGATCGAGGGCTGAACGATCCAGGCGCTCGGATACGGTCTAACTGAGCAGCTGATTCACGTGGACGGGATCGTCGCCAATCCTACGCTCGGCGATTACTACATTCCAACGTCCCTTGACATTCCTGAGATTCAAACGATCATTGTCGAATATCCGGGTGCAGTAGGTCCATTCGGCGCGAAGGCGATGGGAGAACCTCCTGTGGATCTGCCGGCGGCTGCACTTGCCAATGCAATTACACATGCGACTGGGTCAAGAGTCTTTGAGCTACCGCTCACTGCCGAACGAGTTCTCTTCGCAACGAAAGAAAAACGGCTTTGAACTCGCTGAACCCATTCTCAGGAACTGCTTTTATTGAAGCTTTCTCGTCCGTAGAGCGAACACTGTAAGAATCGGAGAGGTACTGGGATTGTGGAATCTCAAGGCTGAACAGAAGGTCTTCCAGATGGGGGGCGTCAGCATAGGAGGCGTTCCAGGCGAGCGCCCCGTAGTGCTGGTTGGAACACTCTTCTATCACGGTCACAAAGTCGTGAAAGACGAGAACGCCGGCACCTTTGATGAAGAAGCTGCTGAGCAGCTCATCAAGACTCAAGATGAGATGTCCGACAAAACCGGCAACCCAGCAATGATCGATGTCGTGGGAGCAAGCCTTCCCGCGATGCAGAAACATCTCGAGTTTGTAATAGATCACACCAAGGCACCCATCATGATCGACAGCCCCTCCGCAGAGATCAGAATAGCCGGTCTCGCATACGCGAAAGAGCAAGGATTCTTCGACCGCGTGATCTACAACTCAATCAATCCAAGCAGCAAACCGGACGAGTTACAGGCAGTTCAATCATCTGGTGTCAAGAGTGCCGTTTTCCTTGCATACAACATGAAGGATTTCAGCAGTGCAGGCCGAATCAACTGCATCAAGGAACTATTGGATAAGAGACAGGAGTTTGGAATCGAGAAGGTACTCATTGACACATGCGTCCTTGATCTCCCGACACTCGGTTCAGCTCTTCGAGCTATGTTCGAGCTCAAAAATGAGACTGGCTTCCCGGTTGGTTGTGGTGCCCATAATGCGGTTGCTCTCTGGAGAGGATTGAGGACAAAGATGGGAGAGCAAGCCGTCAAACCATGCCTTGCTTCAGTGAATGCTGTGACCGCGGCAGTTTGTGCCGATTTCATACTATATGGACCAATCAACGACGCAAACGTCGTGTTTCCTGCAGTGGCGATGGTTGACACCGCATACAGTCAGATTCCAATCGAGAAGAAGATCCAAGTTCCGAAAACCCATCCTAGGTACAAGATAGGTTAACCGAGACTGAGAAGACGATTCGATGGGCATTGTAGAGTCCGCGGTCAAGAGACTACTCAGCACTCCCGGAGTGGTAGGTTGCTGGGTCCTGCCAGACGAAGACCGCGACTCCGTAAGACAGCTCGAGACGGACGCGAACTCACACCTCACACTGCCAGGATTGGACCTAGTGAATGAGGGGATAAGAGACGTCCTTGACCGTCAGCATGTCATGATCATCTCTCACTCAGCGCAACTGCGTCACCCACCAGGCCCAATCATAGTCATCTGTGATGGAGACCGCGTCGTGGGTGAGGAGGTCTGGAAACCTAGCCAACTTGAGGAACTCTCGAAAGACTCCAGAGCGCTCTTTCTCGGCAAGAGCCTGGTTCTGTATCGCGACAAGCTAGCGGAGGCAAGAGGCAAGTCACTCAAACTCACCTACAGGGCCTTGCCGTTTCCCGAAGTTGAGAAAGTCCCGGGCGTAAGAGATGTCGTCTCTGTCACGATCACGATTCCGGTGCATTCCGAGTTCTCGAAGAAGGCGGGATGGGATCCTAACAGTCCCGACTTGGGTACGGTCTTGATCGGTTTCAACGAGTCTAGGTAGGGCGGACATGGTTTGCTCTATGATACGCCTGCCCAGAAACGAGCGCTGATTCTCACTTCGCTAACCCACTTTGTCAATGATGGCGTCTCGATGGTGCCACTGTCCATCTTTCCCTTGTTGCTCACAATGTTCGGGCTAGCTGCACCTGAGCTCGGTGTTGTCGCTGCTATGTGGAGTATTACGTCAGTCATGGGAAGCCCCATCGTGGGTCACCTGTCAGACCGGCTCAAGCGAAACAGCGCTCTCATAGTGATTGGTCTTGTCTTGATGGCCGCTGGTGTTGTGGGAACAGGCTGGGCAGTCGCCACAGGCAACGTGCGCTCTTGGCTGCCTTTAGATCTGTACCCTGCGCTTGTCTTGTTCGCTGCCATCGGTGGCCTAGGTTCCAGTGTATGCCACCCGGTAGGCGGAACGATCCTCAGTCAAACCTACCCATCCTCTAGGACCGGAATTGCGCTCGGACTCAATGGTGCAATGGGAAGCCTCGGACGCGCGCTCTACCCGACCGTCGTTGTGATTCTGATCACTGTCCTCAACTTGTCATACGGAGTCATCGCGCTCGGGCTGCTGGGGCTCATTCCTGCAGCTTTGATCGGACTCTTCCCGATAGGAGGCGCCCGCAGGGGTCTCAACAATCCGGCGAGCAAGCGAGCACCAGTATCTGAAGAGAAGAAGACGACGGGACTCGGCGACTCAGCGAAGAGACCATCCATGGGTCGGTCAGCCAAGATCAACGTTCTCGTGCTCACAACCATGGCAGTCATCAGAGGTACATTCGGTCAGGGTGTCGTGAGCTTCCTATCCGTCTTCATTGTGCAAGTTCAGCAATACTCTTTCGACTTCGGCGTCGGCGTGATCATGATGATTGCGATTGTGTTGGGTGTGCCCGGACAAATCATCTTCGGCCGGTTTTCAGATGCCCGCAGAGTAGGGTCTGTTGCAATCAACACACTCGGACAGAGTCTGGCAATAATCCTCTATCTGATGACGCTCTCGAACCCATTTGTGTCTGTCACTTGTCTCGCACTCTTCGGATTCTTCACCTACAGCAGTTACCCCGTGTTCCTCTCGGCTGTGGCCGACTTGGTGCCGGCAGATTCCCTGTCGTTGTCGAACTCGATCGTGTGGGGCATCGGCTTGCTAGGTGGGAACTCTATTGGGCCCGTCATAGTCGGGCTGCTGGTTGGAGAGAACCTTTCACTCTTGCCCTCGATCTTTCTGACGCTGGCCATAGTATCCGGACTCTCGACATCATTGGTCGTGTTTCTGCCTCGACGGCCAAAACAATCGCTGGCTGCACTGCGGTCATGACAACAGTGTTACTGTGACCTCAGTCGTTCATCTTCACTGCTTCTTCTTGATCGATTCTGGCTTGAGCGTCAGCAGGTTCCTGCAGTCATTGGCATCTTTTTTCGAATTGACTCTTATGAAGAGCCAGCGACCGTCAGCAAGCTGTCGCGTATTCTCGAGAACTCTACGGACGTTCCTGCCGAGCTTCAAGCCTGAGGCTTTCCTTGCTGAGGTTTCACCGAGAACGATTTGTGCCACGAAACTGTCTTTCCCAGGCTACAGTGATAGTAGGGCTTTTCCTCCTTTCCGGAAACGCATTGCCCAGCCGTAATTCACCCCATAGAACGCGAAATCACTCTCGGCTCGATAGTTCTCTGTAACGAACCGAATCAGTTCGTCCCATAGCTCTCTCTTTGAACTGAGAGAGGCTTGTATCTCCTCCATCGTCGGTTGATGATTCTTGTCAAGGAACCCGCCGACGGCCATTCCCACCACGTCTGATCTGCAGAACACATCTTGCTAGATTGGTGAACCACTAAAGACGTTATCTGGCTGACGCGGTTCGTCAGACAGTCACTCTTGGACTGGTTTGGCTGCGGGGAATTCGAGCTTCTTGGAACCTGCTTCGTGCTCCCGTCCGAGCCTTCTGAGCTTGATCATCTCACCAAGGATGCTTACGGCGATTTCTTCAGGCGTCTCAGCGCCTATGTCGAGACCAACAGGGGAGTATACTCGTCCGACCTGCTCTTTGCTGAAGCCTTCTTTCAGTAGTTGGTCGAAGACAAGTGCGGCGCGTCTTCGGCTCGCTATCATTCCGATGTATCCTGCGTTCGTCTTGAGCGAACTCTTGAGCGCTGGAATGTCGTCCTTGTGCCGAGTCAGTATCACCACGTAGGTTGATTGATCGATGCTGATCTCCGGAAGACCCTTCTCAACAAACTCGCCCACAACCTGCGCGGCTTCTGGGAAGCTCTCCTTCTTGGCCATGGGATCTACAACAGCGACCTCGAAGTCGAGCGTCCTTGCCATTCGACTCAACGCTTGTGCCAGATGCCCGCTTCCGATTATCACGAGTTTCACTGTTGGTTCCATGATCTCTATTGCGACATCGATCTTTCCGCCGCAGCCCATTCCTACGCCATCGAACTCTTCCTCAATGAGGTTGTAGCTATTGACATGAACGCCCTTCTCCCCATCTTTGAGAAGTTTGAGCGCTTGGGCGGCGACTTCGTTTTCAACACATCCGCCGCCAATCGTGCCAAAGGTGGTGCCATCGGGCTCGATGATCATCTTTGCGACGCGCCTCGGCACCGAGCCCGTATGGCTCACAATTGTGGCGACGACGAAAGTCTTCCCTTCGCTCGCCAGTTTGTTGATTCTTTCTAGGACATCGCGCATTTCGAGCCCTTCATGCTAGTGGATCCGCTCAGCCGGGCACATGAATCGCTACTTGTCGGGTGAAGATTAAGTTAGCGTGCGAAAGTACTTGTCGAATTCCTCTCGAGTGTCGATGTCGATCAGAACGTTCTCCGTGCCGACTTCGACATACTTGACTTCTGATCGATGATGATTGATCACTGCCTTCAGGCCGAGCGCACTCTCATCAATTTGTGAGACTTCCTGGAAGAGTGCTCTGTCTAGGAGAATTGGATGGCCGCTCTGATTTTTGTGAGAAGCTATCACGATGCGGCTCTTGGATTTTCTATGCTCGTCTATGACGCTGTTGATGGACTCCGCGTCTATTAGCGCGACATCGGCTGGAAGAATCATCACAGCTTCTGCACTGCTCGCGGCTGCCGCCAGTCCTACTTTGACGCTTTGGCTCTGCCCTCTCATGTAGTTCTCATTGACGACCAGCTTGCAGTCGAGCTTGACGAGTTGCTCCCTGACCTTCTCAGCTTCATGTCCGAGGACGACGATGACCTCGTCCGCGCTCGATCCTTTGGCCGTCTTCACCACGCGCTCGATTAAGGTCTCGCCATCGAGTTTGAGAAGCAGCTTATTCTCTTTCATCCTTGTTGACTTGCCAGCTGCCAGAATGACTAACGATATCATGTTACCGCCCTTCCCGCATCTTCATCGGAACGAATTGTGCCAACCCCTCTTTCGCTACGATCTGGCCGTCTTTCGCCACAACTTGGCCGCGGACTATCGTTGTTGTCGGCCAACCTTTCAAGACCCACCCCTCATAGGGGGTCCAGCCGACCTTGTAGTGTAATTCGCTCGCTTTCACTTTCCTCTCAGCTGACAGATCAACGATAGTGAAGTCGCCGTCAGCGCCGATTGCTATGTGCCCCTTTCTAGGATAGAGTCCGAATCTCCTGGCGGGGTTCTCGGACAGAACCTGTGCTGCTCGTCGTATCGTGATGCGATTCTTGTTGACACCTTCGCTGAGCACGATGGGCAGCATTGTTTCTATGCTGGGTATTCCGCCACAAGCGTCCCAGATGTTCTCCCATCCAATCTCTTTCTCGTCAGGTTCTCCAGGCGCATGCTCAGAGGAAATTATATCAACTGTCCCGTTAGCTAATCCACGCCATAACGCGAGCACGTCAGCCTCGGTCTTCAACGGAGGGCTCATCTTCAGGTAGGGTCCGAGCTTCAAGACATCGGCTCTTGTGAGCGTCAAGTAGTGTGGACACGTCTCAGCTGAAACATTCAATCTCTTTCGCTTAGCTGACGCGATCAAGCCGACGCCCTCGCTCGTCGACATGTGTGAAATGTGCAGTTTGCTTTTTGCGGTGCCCGCGAGTTCGATCGCCTCTCTGATAGCTTTCTCTTCGACGGCATTGGGTTTTGATTCGTTGTGCGCAATTGGGTCGACGCGCCTCGCTCTCTTCAGCTCGGCCATGAGTTGCTGACTTAGCTCCTCATCCTCGGCGTGAACGTTGGTGATCGCGCGGGATTTCGCTGTGACCTGCATCAAAGCCAGTAATGTTGCTCCATCAATGTAGTAGGGGGCGCACATGAAAGCCTTGAATGAGAAGATACCAAGCTCGGTTAGGGCTTCAACGTTTCCAATGTTCGCTGAGCTCATCATTCCTCCGTGAAGAGAGAAATCCACGATTCCTTGTCGAGTTCCTCTGTCAATTTTCTCTCTCACCGCTCCAAGGTTGTCGACTGAGGTTTTCAGTACCATGTCCACAAAGGTGGTGACGCCGCCGGCGGCTGCGGCCTGAGTTCCGCTGAAGAAGGCTTCTCGTCGAGTGAACTCAGGATCGCCTATGTGGGCGTGTACGTCCACAACGCCTGGGAGAACGAACTTGCCTTCCGCATCTACAACCTGGTCTGCTGTTGTCGCTGTCTTCTTGGCGATCTTCGTGATCTTGCCGTTTTGAGTTAGCACGTCTGCTCGTGTGGTCTTGTCTTCAAGGACAAGGGTGCCATTCATGACGAGAAGAGATGACATGACTTGCTTACCCTCGAACTAGGATCCGATCGGACCGGCAGGGATCAGATGGTAGTTCTGACTGTTAGAGATGCATGTTTACGCTTGTTAAGGTTAAGATCATTAGCTTGAGTACTCGAAGGAGTTGCTGGGAAGCCCGACATGACATCGATTCTGGTGAAGGGCGGCATAGTCGTCACAATGGACCCGAATCGTCGGATACTAGAAGATCACTCAGTAGTCGTTGAAGACGGCAAGTTCAGAGCTGTCGGTAAGACCAGCGACATCACGAGAGACTGGAAGGCTGACGAGGTCGTCGACGCATCAGGCGGCATCGTGATGCCTGGCCTGATCTGCAGCCACACTCACCTCTACGGCATACTTCTGCAGGGAGCGAAGCTCGACATTCATCCGCCATCCGATTTCACGCAGATCCTCCAGCGCGTATGGTGGCCGGTCGATGAGAACCTCACTTTTGAGGATGCACATGCGAGCGCCCTGGTCGGATGCTTGGAGTTACTGAAGACGGGCACGACAACCTTTGCGGACACATACTCCGGACCGAATTCAATCGAGGGCGTGCTCGATAAGATCGCTAAGGCGGTGGACGAGGTTGGAATCCGAGGCCTCGTCGCGTTTGAAGCAACCGAGAGGCATTCGAAGGAAGAAGGAGGGCGAGGCGTCCAGGAGAACGCGCGCTTTGCCGCCAGAGTGAAGGAAGATAGGCGATCGAAGGCGATGCCGCTCTTCAGTCTACATGCATCTTTCACAGTCACCGACGAGCTGATCCAATCAACCCGGAGGTTAGCGAGCAACTACGGCGCGCCCGTCACGATTCATACTTGT
>JBAVVE010000267.1:0-3329 GCA_049697135.1 Bathyarchaeia archaeon
TGGGCTGAATAGAAGACTCGAGGTATTGAGGATGAGTACAGTCTACTATCCGCCACCTGAGGCTGTTTCTTTCCCGGAGCACAAGGTCAAGGTCGAGGACATGGAGCCGATCCTCAGATGCGGCATGCCAGAGATGCAGATCATGAAGGATCGTCCTTGGAAGCCGAAGGTTGTCACTCTGAGGGGCGGCCAGCAGATGCTAATACGGTCAATCAGAGATGATGAACTCGATCAGCTACTTGAGGCCATAAAGCCCTACATGTTCGTCGCGAAAGACTTCTACGACATAGTCGGCGTGAGGACATACGGCGAGATTCTTGCCCAAAAACTGCACAGAATCAAGGACGCCTACACGCAGGTAGGCATAATCGACGGACAGTTAGCGGGTTTAGCCAATGCCCGGATGTTCAACGAAAAGGTCGCCTACAGTCTTCACACAATGAGCTTCATGAGAGGCGTCGACGCAGGGCCCGCACTATATTACGCCAAGGCTGAGTACGCCTTTGAATATCTTGGAGCTGACATTTGGGAGGCTTGCTTCGAAAGCTACAACGGATTCCGAGTCATCGGACTACGGTGGGCTCACAAATCCAAGCCTTATCCAGAATTCCAGACCGAGCTAGGCGGAGCCAGAGTCTTCTACCTAGACAAAGACCTGTGGAACAACTTCATCAAGAAGAAGTTCCCCGAATACATGGGATCCTACAACGTCCCACAGGAACTATTGAAGAAGTCAGAGCACTTCGCGGTCGGCCCACCGATCGTATAGAAATCGCAAATCTGCAACGAACGGTTCGCCAAGATTGTCGTCTAGCAGAAATAAAGCTAGACGATGATCTTCATAGCTTTGGGAAGCATCTCGAATCGCGCGGGCAGGCGTCCGACTACTTCTCCCTCCATCTCCACGAGCTGAGTCTCCTTGGAGTCTGCAACTACTGTTTTGCCTCTCCAGAACGAGACCTCCGGTATCCCCAGGTAGCTACCCTTTCTGAACTTGCCTAGGCTGGAGACTGCTTTGAGGAAGCCGACATCTCCTATTGACACAATATCGAAGAGACCATCGTCCAGCTGCGCCTCAGGAGCGGGCTTGAGCCCGCCGCCGTAGTACCGTCCGTTCGCGACCACGAAGGTGTTCAGGACCTTCTCTTCTTCCGGGCTGTCATCGATTCTGTATTTCGTCAGTTTGTTCTTGTATGTGGGGAGTGTGGTTAGTATTCCCCACAGGAAGGAGATTTGTCCCCCGAAGGCCTTCGTTGTTCTGTTGACCTTGTCCACAACCGCTCCGCCTGAACCAAAATCTGCGATGTTGATGAACAATCTTGACCGCTCCGCTCCGTCGAGCCCAACAACGGTGCACTTGCCCAAGTCGACGGTCCAAACCTTTCCCGTCCTGATCCTTTCTGCGGCCTCGAACGGAGTTGTGGGAAACTCCAGCGTCTTGACGAAATCGCTGCCTGTTCCGATCGACATTACAGCCATGGCCGCTTCAGGGTTGAGTGGTTTGCCGTTGCGAAAGAATCCGTTGACGGTTTCGTTGATTGTTCCGTCTCCGCCGACTGCTATTATGAGCTCGTAGCCGTCCTTGATTGCCTCGCTTGTGAGCGAGGTAGCGTGGCCTTGTTGCTCGGTGAACCTGACATCGTAGTCTGTTCTAAGCCCGCGCCGTATCTCCTGGTCAATCCAGGCCCAGTTCTTTCCCACTTCTCCGTTGGCGGATCTGGGATTGACTATGATCGCGGTCTTGCGACCTGCAGATGGCGACATCTTCCCACACCAATCCTATACTCTAGCGATCAAACTCTAGAAGTTTACCTGGATTCATTATTCCTGTAGGATCAAGCTGCCTCTTCATGGCTTTGAGAAGCTCGAGCCCATTGTTGCCAAGCTCCTGCCTGATCCAGGGTGCGTGATCTCTTCCTATGCCGTGGTGGTGGCTTAGTGTGCCGCCGTTGCGCATGATGCAGTCTGTCGCGGCCTTCTTGATCCTTCCCCATTGCTGGAACTCCTTCCCCTTCACTTGCGGCGCGACGAGAGTAAAGTAGAGAGACGCGCCGTCCCGATATGCATGCGAGACGTGACAGAAAGCGAGCCCGGTTACACCCATCGAGGACATCGCATTTTGGATGGCTTTCTTGATCGCCCCGTGAAGCGTTTCCAGTTTATCCCATGTCGTGGCGGTCTCGAGAGTGTCAACAAGAATGCAGTGGTCGAGCAGAACGTCTCGCAGGTAGGGAAGCTCGTACCTTTCTTTCGCCCAAGTCTCGCCGACTCCCGAACCGATCACGAAGCTTCTATGGCGCTTGCACGCCTGCAATGCGGAGTTTCGCTCGGCTTTGACCGATGCCTGAGAGCCTTCGTTTGCGAGAATCATTAGGCAAGCATGAGGCGAAAGATATCCTAGTCTCTTGAGCAGCCAGAGTCCAAGTTTTGTCGTGACGGATTTGATGAATTCCCTCGGTTCGGATGAGAGCATGAGTGAGATCCTGGTCTCGTCAGGGTCTGACAGCCGCATCATCTCAGGAATCAAACCGTTCTGCATTGTCTCACGGATCGCATCGATACCGTCTCGAAATGACTTGAACATGAGGCCCTCGTACTTTCTAACCTCAGGCAGGCGACGTATGCGCACTTTCGCCTTCGTAATGACTCCAAGAGTCCCTTCCGATCCGATCAGAAGCTCCTTTAGCTCGGGGCCCGATGCGGACGCTGGCACCGCCTTTGTGTCCAATCTACCTGACGGCGAAATCAGCGTCAAGCATTCGACCATGTCCTCGATCTTGCCGTATTTTGTTGATTGCTGGCCTGCAGACCGGGTGGCCATCCACCCTCCCAGTGCCGAGAACTGAAATGATTGAGGAAAATGGCCGAGCGTGAAGCCTTTGCTGTTCAGCGCATCCTCGAGTTGAGGCCCCGAGATGCCCGCCTCAACGATTGCTGTGAGTGATACAGAATCCACTTCGAGTACTCTGTTCATTCTGCGCAGGTCTAGAGTGATGGCTCCTTTGAGACCTCTTCGCTTGATCGGCTCGACTCCGCCGACGACGCTGCTTCCCCCTCCGAACGGGATGATTGAGATTCGGTTTGCTCGAGCAAATGCCAGAAGCTTCTCGACTTGGTCCTCGCCATTTGAGTACACAACTGCGTCTGGCGGATTTCGAATGACACCTCGGCGCAGACTCAGAAGGTCAGGATAGGATCTTCCAAGACTATGCGTCAGTCGATCATACTTCTCCGCAGAAACGTTCGCGGCGCCAGCAAACCTCTTCAGTTGCGTGAGGGTTCTGTTGCCAAGTCTCGACGGAGGGAGCTTTACATCTTCTATCCCAACG
>JBAVVE010000268.1:0-9525 GCA_049697135.1 Bathyarchaeia archaeon
GCTGAGTGGAGCGTCTTGATCTGCCCTGAAGATATAGACGTGGCCATTTCGATCCCCGGCTGCGACGTAGCCCCCGTCATCGCTCATGGCAAGGGCCTCAATCGAAGACTCCGCGTGGTAACTCCAAGTCGGCCTTCCGGAGATGCGGGGTTGGAAGAAGAAGATGCTCCCGTTCGTGTCGCTCGTCACAGCACGACTGCCGTCCCATGATATTGCCACATCCCTCACATATCCCTGTGCCTCATGGGACCACAGGGGCTCCCCCTTCGCTGACTGAGTTTCAAAGAAATATGCATGCATATCATCGCTGCCGGCAATCGCGTACGTGCCGTCACGTGAAACCGCGACGGCCCACAGGTAGTTCCCTGACTTGTAGCTCCAAGCAAGCGGCGCTGAAGCCGCGGATGCGACCAAAGTGACGAGTAGTATTGCACAGAGTTGCTTCAGCCCCGGAAACCCCTGGATGGGAAGCATATGACCTTCACACCTTATCTGCAGACGTCGTTCGATGGCATCTACTCACATCTGTACACTTCGGGAATATGACGGGACTCGTTTTCCGTCCAGATCAGATTGACCCAAGTGGCTAACTGTGATTTTGGTCAAGTCGAAGCAGATCAATATCCACCCGCACGCAATAAACGATTCGTGCTAGCAACTGGTTGCGAGTCTCTTTGACTCTCTCCGCGACTGAAGTCTGGAGATTCATGCTTCCACTCTGCTCCTCTCTAGGGTGGGCATTCCGTTGTTGCGGTTCCACCTGCATCCATCCCATCGTAGAAGCATAGGCCAAGCCATTGGCCTGACAGCGTACCCGCCGCAGCGGGCAGCTATATTCAAGACGCCAACTGCGTCCCTATGTGCTTCCAAGCCACAATCCAGACAGTGAAACCTACGCAGAACGTGTAGTGAATGTCGTGAACCGCATCGTGGGCAGGTTTGGCTCGTGTACGCTTCAGAGACTGTCCGAATTTTCATACCGTATTCCTCTGCTGTCCATTTGAGTCTGTCCGCGACATATTTGTGGCTCCAGTAGTTGTGGACCATCGCGTTTCCCTGCCGCCCATGATTGTTGTTGTTTCTGATTCCTGTGAGTTCACCGATAACGATGCTTGACACGCCTCTCGCGTAGAGGTCTTTGACGAGTTGGCGGGCAAATGTGGCTACTGCATGTCTGAAACGTTTCCTTCTTGTCCTGTACAGTTTTGAGAGCTGCTTCGACTTCCTGCGTTCGTTCACGGTAGCGAGTCGTTGCTGGTGTTGGGCTATGCGGTTGGTCCAGTACCACCAATCTGCCAGCAAGCGGCCGGACTGGTATGCGACTGGTTGACGCCATTCTGGGAGCCAGATGGTTGCGAGGTTCCGTACGCCTAGGTCGATGTAGCATGTCTTGGACCCTAACGGGGTGATGATTGGTTTCACATGTACGACTTGAAAGACACGCCACTTCTTCGACAATGTATCCCATGCAACCTCTAAGCGTCCTTGTTTGCCAGCCCACTTCAGTTTGCCTTTGAAAGGTATGGAGAGGCCACGCGGCAAATCCACACAGCCATTCCGCATGTGGTAGCTGTCGCAGCGGAACAGTATCCTGAGCATGTATCGTCCGTCGCGTTTCCAGTAGCCTGGTGGCTTCACCCGCTTGATCGTGGATGGAAGCTTACCATTCTTCTCCATGCGCTTCAACGCGAGAAACGCACGCCATGCCTCATTGTTCTTGCGAACGACCTGCTGCGCCGTAGCGGAGACGATTCGAGGTACGTACCTCTTGTAGGCTTGCGGGTTCCAGTCCAACTTCACGTAGTCGCTGTATTGTTGGCGGTGGAGGTGGTTGATTTCATTCCAGAGTTTCGCGCAGTTCACGGCTAATCCTTGGAGGATGCGGTGCTGTTCCGATGTCGGCGCGAGGTTGAAGAGGTTGGTGCGTTTCATCTCTTACTCTGCCTGTGGATGTACTCTTGTAGAGACGAAGTACGTGTGGGTCCATAGGCTTGGCAGTTTGAGCAGTTCAGGAAACTCCCTGTATAGCATGTGTGAGCTTCGTCCTTTGAATCACTTCACTATCTTGTGTACGGGGAGTTGTGGGTAGGCAGAGATGAGTAAGTGTAAGTGGTCTGGATTCACGGCATGATCGAGTACTTCCACATGCATCTCCCTGGCGGTTTCACGGATGATTTGTTCGAGACGAGTTCTGGTCTTTCCGACAAGTATGGCTCTTCGTCGTTTCGGACACCAGATGAGGTGGTAGTTGAGTAGGTAGACTTGTGCTCCGGCGTGTTGATAGCCCATATCCTGCCAACAATACACTCTTTCTCCCAGAACTTGAACCCGACGACTGCTCGCTTACTCCACGACCAGAAGTCGGAAGCTTGCACTCGCCCAGTTATGGTCAGAAGGCATGCCAGCGCGTCGTCGTCGCACAGGAAGAGCGGGCTGACAGATTCCGCATCACCTAGGCTGATGATACCGGTGGCCTTTCACTCCGCAGAATTCGGATACCAAGCCATAGATGGACTGATCTCGAGGGCAATGATCACATCTTTGAAGAAGCGGGATGCGACGACCTCAACCAATATATCCAAACATTCGACTCTATCGCGGCCACGTTCATGCACAAGAAATCGTCGGGGACAGATCGACAATGAAGAGAAACGTGTTGTTCTGGGGCATGGTGTTGTTCGCGCTCATTGGCCTTGGGGTCTCAGCGTACTTGACCTATCTTTCCTCGACCCCGCCATCGAGTTGCCCAGTCGACGACTTCAGCATCTTCTCGTGCGACGAGGTCATATGGAGCAGGTACTCGCACTTCTTCGGCGTTTCAGTCGCCTTCCTCGGCTTGGGCTGGTTCATGATCGCTCTGGGACTGATCCTTGTAGCGCGGCATGATAGACGCTTCATGATCGCGGTGCTGGCATGGTCCTTGCTCGGTGTAGCAGGTGTCGCTGGCTTCGTCTACACCGAAGTATTCCTGCTGAACTCCTTCTGCCTATGGTGCACAATCGCACACGTCTCCGGCTTGGCGATATTTGGGTTCTCGGTCGCTGACTTTCGAACCTCGCATAAGCCTCTCCGTCAGCTTCCGTAGACTTGGTCATGAGACTCCACACTTCGTGCCTGCCGAAGTGCGAGCGAGACTTAGCGTGAGCGACTACACATCCGATCTTGACACTGTGTCATGGAGGATGACTGATGAAGTATCATGTGGCGCACTCGAGAGCTTGAGATCTCTTGGAAGAGAATCGATGAGAGATCGTCCCATGATCCCACAACCAAGATTGCGCCAAGGCATTCCAGTATCGACTGGATGATCTGAACTTACTGAGGCCTCAAGCAGAGGGAAACTGAGAATCCTCAAATACAACAAAGCTTGCAAACCACGAGCATTCGTGCATCCACGGGAGTCCAATGCGTAGGTCGGGAAGATGGCAGACGCGGCAACTGAACACAGCTCGGTAGCAGCGGGCAGCCCTGACCTTCTCTCGCTGGCCACGCCGTCTCACGCGCTTGCATCCGATCACATGCACATGAGCCTGGATCATTTATCTCAGCACAACAGCTCGATGATCAGACCCAACCGAGAAGTTGTGGATGAGCCCATGCACCGAAGTGAGGCGAGCAATTGACTGGGAAGATCTCAGCAGGAGCGGTCCTGCTACTGCTTCTCGGGGCTGTCTTCGCAGCTGTCCCAGTGCAGGCGGTCATTAACCCGCTTCCGGTTCTCAGTTCCACATCCGGCATGGCAGGCTCGACGCTGACCGTAACAGCTCCGGGCGCTGCTCTTGGCGCGACAACTTACCCTGGCGGACATGACATCTTCGTCCTGTTCGACAAGGAAATCGCTGACGCTGACCTCGGAGCGCTACTGTTCGCGTTCGGCGCCAACGATCGCTACGTGCCCCTCGGCGGGTTCCCCGCGGGTGTCTATGCGCCCGGGATGCCTATCTACGCTGACTTGCCCGCTCCTGACCCAGGAGCTACAGCTGTGAGCCCTGGGGACACGAGGCTCACCCCGGTGACAGTCCCGGCAGGAGCGTGGGGACCTAGCACAACCTACCTCGCGGGTACGGTCGTCCAGCCGACCGACTTGGACATCCCTGCGTTTGCTGCTGCAGTTCCACTTCCTCTAATGACTACGACGACAGACGCGACATGGCACACCGCTATCGGCTGCTCTGCCTTGCCGTGTCCCGCTGGCTTTAGCACAGCGTTCAACTGGGCTAGGGGAGATGGAATCTACGTCCGGACCGCTGCCAATGCTGCGGCTGCCGGCTACGCGCTCGTCGGTGCCGGTGATCTCCGTGCAAGGTACCCAAGCGTGACCTATACGCTAACAGGCACTACACTGCCATCCGTGACATACGTGGCGTGGACGAAGGTCAAGTCACCAAACTTTGACTTTCAGAAACCAATCTACAACCACCCAGGTGCAGCCGGCGTTACGCTGACTGTATCGCCGGTAGGTGCTGTCATCGGTTATCCGGGTGACACACGACTACGAAACGTCGTAATCCCACAAGTCAGATACGCAGCAGGATCTACAGTCCTGGCCGGAGCAGAGGACCTCAAACTCGCTTTCGCTACTATAGCATTCTCTGGCGTAGCGCCCTATGACGCGTTCGCCGACACGAACAACAACGGCCTGTGGGATTCGGGTGAAGCGATCTACAGTTCGATAGGTCCTGCCCCGTTCACAGGTTTCGTCAAGAACGGCGACACGAGGGACAGTTACGTTGATGGCTACATGCCGGGCAGCGCTGTCTTCTGCGGTGCCGCACCGAACGTGGACACCGACTGCAACACGCCCATTCGACTGTTCCCAGAAACCCAATCATTCTACCGGGCAACCGGCGCTGGCGCATTCAGGTATGGTTACTGGATATACAACCAAGCCGCTGCAGCACTTGCGGCCGGCACGGTCCGTGCAAGCCAGGTTGACTTCACGGACAAGGGCGCCGCCTCCACACGTCTCGTCTCCAGAATGTTGCCCGCAGCTTGGGCTACTGACTGGCCAGACGTTGTGGCCTACGCGGCTGGAGCTGCTGTCGTGCAGCCTGGTGACTCTGATGTTGGCAGACCCTTGAGCGCGTTTGCTCCGACAGATCACCACACCGCTGCAGGCGCGTACGCTTCCGGCGACGCGGTCTACCGTGACAATGACGGTGACAATCTCCGCAGCGTCGGCGACACAAGACAGGTACTCATATCGAGAGTAGCTGCCGCTTTCGCGGCACGTGCTTGGGCTGGTCCGTGGCCATGGTTGCTACAGACGGCTGCTACCCCGCCGGTGTACCAAGCGTTCTGGCATATGCCGGGCACCAACATTGTTGCTGGCGACGCAGACTCCCTTGTAGCAGCCCCTCTGTTTCCCTTCGCAGCTACAGAGTACTACTATGATGAGTTCGGTGATGGCAGCTACCTTGGCAGCGACTTGGTCGGACACGGTGGAACAAGCGGTGTGACTGGAAACGCTCAGCCGTTCCCGGTTACAATTGCACCGGGTGCGACTGGACCGCTTCCGATCACCTTCACTGTTCCAATCAATACTCCATCAGGTAACCATGTCGTAATGGTCATGGATGACGGCCCTCCGAACAAGGCAGGGGCTGGACCTATCACGAATGCCGGCTTCGGCAACCCCGCAGTACCAACTGTAGTAGGTACAACACTGCCGTTTGAGTCGCTTCCATGGTTCGACAACGCAGCAGTACTCTCATTCTGGGACATCGCTGACTTTGGCGTAGGCGCTAATGCAGGTCACGCAGGACCAGCATTCTACCTCGTCAACTACGTGCCGCCGGTTCACGTGTTCCTTCGTCCGGGTGTTCGCGACCCATACAAACCTGGTTGGAGCCACACACTAGACACACTCCGGGGAACACAATCCGCACCAGTTCCGGGACGGCCAGAGACGAATCCACAGACCCGTGAGGTCTTCGACCACTACCTTGACTACGCGATCCTTGCGAGCACGTCGGACAGCATCGGAGATTTCCAGTTTGCCCTCCAGATTCTCGTACCGATTTCAGATATTCGAATCTACATGCCGTCGAATTTCACTTTCGCGTACAGTTCAACCGGTTATGGAGATGCAGCAACCTTCGACAAAGTCTACTCGGTCTGGACCGATATCACGAACGATTACTCATACATTTCAGTTCGTGTCCTTGAGAATGATGACCGCATCGCACCTGGATGGCACCGCATCGAGGTGGGCCGCATCCCGAGCCCCACGTTGCCCACTCCATCATTCACCATAACTCCTGGTCTCTATCATATTCGGCTCTTCCAAGTGCGGGCACCTTTCGCAGCTGGCCTCTACCACTTCAAGATCTATGTTGACGGCGTCAGCATCGGAGCAGGCAACTACCCGATAGCAATCGTCAAGTCCGAACTGAACCCGGCCTACGTCACTGGACGAGTGGCAGTCCGAGGCCTCTTCCCCCCGACTTTCGTGTCGGGCAGAGTCACGGCCGCCGGCATGACAACTCTCGGGAAGTACGCTGAAGCCGTTGCGTATTTCGGCCCCGCAGACTTCGAGGGAGCAGATGCCACCTTCAGCTACTACAGATACTGGTTGTTCGGTCTGCCGTCTGGAACGTACGACTTGACGGCTTCTGCCTCAGGATTCATCGTGGATTCATTGCGCGTGTCCGTTAATTCAGGACAATCTCTCGTTGCACCCAACTTTGAGCTTGACAGAGGAGTCGAGATTCTCGTGACGATCTGGTCGAAAAACCAGAACGGCCCTATTCCCTGGGGGAATCTTTGGCAGCTGCCGTATGGCACGAACAATCCTTTCCTCCCGATCAGCAATCTGGGGCCCCACCGAGACATACTTCTGAGGCTTCTCGATCAGTACGAGGAATCCGTGGGTTATTGGGCCTCGGACGATACTGACCCACCGTTCGGACCGCCATGGACGATCATGACAATCGATGGAAAACACATCTATACCCCGCTCATCTTGAAGCCCTCCACACTTCCCTCCAGCAGTAGCTACACCGCGAGTCTCACTGACAGCAGAGGATTACCATCCGTGAGATTGGACGGCCATGTTCCGGCCGACACCGCCGATCTCGTTGAGGGAATCGGCGAAGGATCCTACAAGCTCGAGATACAAGTGACTGGATACATCATGCGAGAGGCAGATGATTGGCAGAGAATCCTCACCATGCCAGCAAACACGAGAACCTGCACGCTGACAGCTGACTTGAGAAGAAGCAGCTGGATCATGGCGACTGCGATCATCCCGAATGCGCTACAAGCTCCTGTGTCGTCACCAACTCTGGTTGCCGTCGCGAAGAGCACGGACAATTTCGAGAAGGGACTGGCCGCCGGAGCATTCCCTGCCGGTGCCAGCCAGTTCACGATGGTGCTGGAAGGCTTCAACGGCGCTTACAACTCGCACAGGACTGATGAGGGCTACCAAGATTATGGTCTTGGACCTGTGGACTATAGACTTGAGGTCTACATGGCAGACATGGCAACACCATTCGCTGGCATTTCTGGCGTAGGCTGGTACCTAGTGAAGGACCCGGCCCCTGAAGTGACGCTTGTATCCGGGGCGAGTCCGCTTGCAGTCGCATTCTATCTCGAGCCCTCCTGGGTGGAGTTCGCTCTGAGGTCGACGAGGGTTCAAGAACCAACGCAGGTCGCACCGTGGACATTTCCGGGTGCAGGTATCCGTCTGTACTTCATCAATGAGGTCGGAAACTTCAGCGCGATTCTTGATCCGATGCTCTATGGGTTCGTCCAGGATGATGGAACGATCCCCGGTGATCCGCATGATACTGATACGAGCGCCGTGGGCTGGCACGGAATGCTGAGCGTCGTGTTCACCGGTGTCGACCCTGGCCCGATTGCGGCGCTCGGGGGCTCCTACCCGACACACATGAAAGAAGGAAAGTACCATGTCAGAGTGTCTACGTTTGGATATATCCAACCAGAAGAGCATTCGGTTTACGTCGTACCGGGCATTGGCAATGATCTCCAAATAGACTTGGTGCAGGGTGCGCAGATCCGAGTCGAGATGGACTTCAAACACGAAGGCCGGGCCACAGCCTTCAACGGCTTCATCCGCGTCGAAGTCTACAATCAGCAGGACGAATTCGTCGGCGCATCAATCTATGCAGAAGCGCAACCCAATCCAAACCTGAACTACCTGCCGTACGATCCGGCAAGAGATTGGAAACTGGTTCTCGGCGCAGCCGAAGGAGCCGGCACGGCGCTGCAACCGCAGCGTGCGTTCTATTCGCGACTGCTGTACGGAGTTCCTCCGACCACTTGGGCAAACTGGCCAGCGATGACACCAAGCGACGCCAATAGGGTGTCTGTCCCTGTGGGCGCAAACGTGGTCTTCGACCTGTTCGGGTTCCATTCATACTACGGAGGCTCGGACAGTAGGATGGAAAAGCTGTGGGCGAATGGGTGGGACACAACCGATGGGGTAGCACATCTCGATTCTGGAATTCGAGGCTCCAGAGACGCTCTTGATCTTGAGGGATGGGGCAACTTCACGGTCCGTGTCTGGGCGTTTGATCCGTACGGTCCTGACGGAGTCTACGACTCAAGCGGGCCCGACGGAATCTTCGGAACGGAAGATGACTACACTTCACCTGACCCGGTTGATAGTGGGCTGAGCGACTTCAGAGCTTATGCACAAGTCACCGAGGTTGAAGGATTGGAGGCACCATGGGGCGGAGCAGCCACGGTACACATCGCTCTCGAAGAACAGCCGAGCGTCCTGGGCGTCGTGTCTTGGATCGACATGTACGGGAATCTCAGAACACTCCCATGGGCTCAAGTCATCGAAACTTATCCTGGGACCGTCTGGGCATCGTCAGCGACTGGACGCTACAGACTCTGGCTCTCAGAGGGACATCACGAATTCCTCGTCACAACGATCGGAGAAGAACAACTCTGGGACCCTGTGGAATTCGAGATCGTACTTGCCGGCGGCGGGGTCCATGTATTCCGAGACGTGACGCTCACAGTTGCGGGCACAGCTACACCAGAGTTTCCATCCTTAGCATTGGCGATAGTGACCCCATTTGTCGCTTCATTGATTCTCCTCTCGAAACGGCGAAGAAAGACTGCACGGAAGCCGTAGGTCACGCAGCCGAGCGTCAATACCTGATCGGTTGGCATTTGGCTGGTTTTTCGCTAGTTTGCGGTATTAGTGTCAACCCTAAGCGAGAGGCATTCATCGTAGTGAACGTGTTCGTGCGGCTAATGGCTTTATCAAATCCGCGCCGAGTTGTCGCCAATCGTGCTCACTCTATCACTTGCCGGTTCGTTGGCGCGGAGACTTGAAGCAAATAGGATATGATGTACTGCTCCTCATCACGATCTTTCTCAATCTTGCTATGCCCGCGACGTTGGGTCTCGTGACAGGTGTAGCGTCAACGGTCGTGCGAGAGCAAGGTTACGATCTTGTGCCTCCACTCACTCAGTTCTCAAGCGAGGCATCCGCGCTCAATTTTACGATAGCATTTCCTGTTCCCAAGCCTGGCCCTGTTGTGGGAG
>JBAVVE010000269.1:0-2088 GCA_049697135.1 Bathyarchaeia archaeon
CTCTATGACAGGAGGAACCGAAATAGTATGCTCGCCTCGAGTCACGTTGGCCGTGAACCTGCCGTCGGCGCCTGATAGATAGCGATTGCCGTCAAGCTCAACCTCTCTGCTCGGGTATCCCAGGACCACGGTCAGAGTGACCGAATCGGTCACCTCCGTTAGGAATCTCTTTACCCCATCCTTCAGTAATACCCAGCCGTCCTCCAAACGTATCAGCGATATCAATGCGAAATGTAGTCTGCTCGAAGTGCCGTTAGCAAGCATAATATTCGTGAACTGTGCTTCACCATTTCCATAGAGCCGTTTGATCGAGACTGATTCGATCGAACCTTTTCCAATGTCGAACGCGACTACTGCAATTGTGAAGTTCGAGGACAGTTTGAACTGCAAATTGGTAGTAGTCTTGAACGCCTGTCCTGCTCTGACTCTGTCTGGGGACACTACGTAGCGCATGTGAATGTCGACTTGGCCTGTGGACTCTGTGTCGTTCGTGAGATTTGTCGCGATCCTAGAGATGTGTTCTTTCTCATTCTCGAATTGCAGGCTCTTCGAAGTTTCAATGAACTTGGTAGTGAGGAGAGCCGCACGACCGTCATAGTCGCCCGATTCCCAGTTTGTCCAGACCTCGTGCTGAACATCGCTGATTACGTGGTACTCTTTGTGATACCAGAAGGCTCCGCGCCAACCGTCCTCTGGGGCGTTCTGAAAGAAACGCTCGCCTGACGAAATGAACTCCCTTGGCATTCCCTCGCCATGCAAGACAAGGAGACTGGCTCGTAGAGTGCTGGCCTTGGTAGAAACATCTTGAGGAATCTGAGGAGTGATCAGTACTAGCCCATCGGGGCTGGCCCAGTCCTCCGGGTTTGCAAGAACGAGCTCCTTGGCAGCAGCGAGAGCCCCGACCGAGTAGCCCACAATGTAGAGGTGTGCGTAGCCCTGAATCTTCGCCCAAGCACGTATGCTCTTTATGAAGTTGGTTCGGCCAGGGTAGGGTTCGACAAACATCGTTCTATTCAGCGTCGTGTCCACGGAGCTTACTGTGCCCTTCTTCAATGCAAGAACATCGTAGTAGTTTGCAAGGTCTTGGATGAAATGGACGGTGTTGTAGGATTCATACTCGTACGGGTTCACTGTGAGGCTTGAGTGCTCAGCGATTCCCCCACCAAGCCATAGCAGGCATGTGTCGCTTGCGGCGACACTCCAGCGATACCAAACTGCGTCTCCGATCGCGATGCTTTCCGGTTGGAACGGATTTGAGGCATAAGTATCCTGAACTGCCGAGGAGCCAACAATCATCATGAGAAGAACCAACATAGGCATGAGTTTCCTTAACGCTCGTCCGGATCTGGGGAATCCGTCATGCGACTTCACGGCTGACAGGCGCCGTAGAATGACTCCAATCGCAGCGAGTATCCCAGAGCAGAGAAGAAAGACTAGTGAAATACTGACAATCTGGGACTTAGATCTCGCAGAGGCATCCTCTGACCAATTGGCGGACACTGTCTTAGACCTATCCATCATGACCCAGCTAACAGAGGAAGTTGATTCCGAGTCTCCAGACCAGTGACTAAACTCGTAGTCAACTCCGGAATCAGTCGGAGACCGGGTGGTAGAGCCAAGTCGCAGGACTGCAAAGGTTGCGTTCGTGCCTGCCACGTACCAGCCGGAGCCTAGGGTTTCGCCCAGATTAGATCCGACAAGGAGGTAGAACTCGGTCACGTAGACTGCTGATAGGTCTAGTCGGTCTGCCATATACATCTGCCTTTGCGAAGAGTGCACGCCGTCACTCCAATGGTCAAAGACTGTTCGAGTTCCATTGTCAAGAACCAATGGGGACTTTGCGGCAATTGTGTGGAGGCCACGCTCGGTTTGAAGGTAGAGTCCCTCTTGAGGAACCTTGTAAAGATCGTTGTCGACCGTTACGACGGCCGAGGGAAGGTTCGAGCGGATACTGAGAGTGCCAGTGGTTGGCCTGACTACCTCGATATTGAACCGGAAGGTTCCGCCGTTCTGATTGGAATACCAGCCGTTGTGCCACCAGGTTCGGACTGTAGTCAAGAGTTCCCAGACGCCCGGCTGGTTTCGGCC
>JBAVVE010000270.1:0-2115 GCA_049697135.1 Bathyarchaeia archaeon
GATCGTGGCACTTCGAACCAGGGATCTTTGCCTACGCGATCTTGGGTTCCAAATGAGAGGGCCCTTCACCCTTGTAGAGAAGGGTTGCACTTGCTCCTCGACGCTTAATGCTTGGTGTGGAAAAACTGGGGGCTCTCTGGGTTGTGCAGTGTGGTCTGCTTTGCAGCTAGGTTGGTTTTGCTACAATGATCTCGATCGTTGATACATTTCGTACTTGTCCTTCCTCGCCCAGCTGCTCGGTTGCGATGGTGATGTTCTTCACGTGAAGCTTGCCTTCGAAGAATCGTCTTCTGCACACCTCAACGACGTCAACGGCTGCTGATATGGCTCGCCCTCTTGCTTTGATTGAAACCTCATTGCTGCCACTGGTGAATTGCATCACGATCGCTGTAACATACGCCATGATAGGCTTCTGTCCAATGAATACGGTGTTGGAGGGGATTCCACTCTGCCGGGTCGGCGGGGATGTCTCGGCTTTCTGTTGTTCCGTCATGTTCTACTCACCACTCTGTGCTTCTGTTACACATTGGATGGGACGGAGAATCCGAATCCGCTGCGTACACCCACGAAAGAGACTGCCCTCTACTTAAGTGTCCTTAGCTAGGTTCATCTGGGCCTACGCGAATCTTCGACCTTCTTGCGAGCGGAGTCAAAGCGTATCTCGTCTAGCCACCATCTTAGTGGGATCTTGGATTCGATCGGAGTCCGGGATCGGCGACTTCGCCATTTCTCACATATGTTGCGCAGGCTTTCTATACTTCTGCGCCTTTGAGATGCGTGTCCAAAGAAAGTGGCCGTGATGGGCTGGTACTGTCCGAAGTGCCGTACCGCGTTCACCGAATTTCAGTCCACGTGTCCCTACTGCCTTGTACCGCTGAAAAGGTCAAAGTACGAGGACCGGATCTAGCTGAGTGCGAAACTGTAAGGATTGTACGATGGGTCACATATGGCCAGCTCTGACCCAGACGATTCGATCAACTGATCTCGAAAGTGTTTGATGTCGTTCGACCCTTGCCCGGCTCGTGTCAGAGCTTGCTTACCTCACCCTGCCGTTCTTCCTGCCCATTTTGCTTGCCATCTTTCTCCGGCTCTTCTGCCACTTAGGCCTAGTCAAATCGATATCACATCCGCCGGATCTACCCTAGCACAGAAGAACTTTTCCCGTTCCGACCCGGAAAACGCACAGGGTAGTGGTTCGAGGTTAACGACCGCTCTGGAGGTCTGGCTGACCGAGAGTCTCGAGGGCCATGTCAGACTGATCAGGCGGTATTGCTACTGAGGAGTAGTGATGTGCAGGGGGTGGGATTCGCACACCAGTTTACTGGTATCGATTACCCCATAGCTGACGACGATATAATTTGGGGGACGGTATATGAGGACACACAAGCGGGAAGCAGCTCATTAAAAGGGCTAGTCGTTCAACTGCCTGAATATGGCTTCGTGATCCCGCAGCGCCGCTTGATAGAGTCTCTGAGCTTCACCCACAAGTATCTCTTCCTTGTCTGCCTTCATGCCTTCTATGATTCCTGAGGCAACCTCCTGTGGGCTGATTTCTCGATATGCTTGCTCCTGCTCACCTGCGAAGTTTTGGTCAAGTTCGGTGTCAGTGGCCGGCGGCGCCGCCTCAAACACTCGGACTGATGTGTCGCGGAGTTGATGGCGTAGTGAGATCGTGAAGGAGTGAATAGCGGCCTTGGTCGCACAGTAGACTGGCATCATTGCGATCGGCACAAATGCTAGCCCTGACGAAATGTTCACGATGGCTGCGTTCCTTTTCTTCAGAAGTATTGGTGTGAAGAGTGCGCAGAGGCGAAGGGGCGTGGCGAAGTTTATGGTGACCTCATCGTCTTTGGAGGATCGAAGCTTGGTCACTGTCGGAGATGTGAAATCCATCTGCCGCTGGATTCCGGCATTATTAATTAATATGTTGAGGTTGGGAAAACGCGTTGTAGTCCAACGGAGCAGACTTCTCCTCTCAGATTCTACAGAAACATCACACTGTCTGATGTGAAGAGCAGGCAATTTGCGTTTTGCGACGCGCAGCTTACTCTTACGTCGCCCGCACACAATTACCACACTTCCTGCATTGGCAAACTTCTCAGCCAAAGCAAACCC
>JBAVVE010000271.1:0-3109 GCA_049697135.1 Bathyarchaeia archaeon
GCCACGGCGAGGGACTGGGAACGAGTGCGCGAAGCCGGCGCCCGAGCTGATACAATCTACAAGGAAATGGCCACGAAGTACGGTTACATCGATTTCAACAGCGCGGAGACCATTCGATATTGGAGAGAAGCGAGATCCCGCGATATGTCCCAGACGCTTCAGTCGCGGTGAAGTGGTTCATCGAAGAGAAGGAGAGCCGTCCTGCTCGACGGTTGAGAGAGCTCTTCCAAGAAGGAGCAATTGACCTAGACGCTCCCACTTTGCTCAAGTATGAAGTCGCGTCAGCCCTGAGGTTTCATCCAGTGGCAAGATTCACTCCAAGACAACTCCGCGGCGTGATGAAATCGCTTGAGGACCTCCAGATTATCCGCGAGCCGAACGATAGTGAGTGGGCAACCACTTTCGCCATCTCTCTAGAGAATCCGATATCAATCTACGACGCAGTCTATGTTGCCTTTGCTATCCACGGGAACTCACAGATGGTCACTGCGGATAAGGTTCTAGTGACGCGACTGAGATCCGCCGAGACAAGACAAAGAACAATCATGCTAGCTGATCTGGCATTGTGAGTAGGTCAGATAGTAGCGCCATCTCTAAAGAGAGCACAACGCCTCTTGTGCGACACTCTATTCTCCTCGTGACTCGGCGTGGCGCCGAGGAGGAGCCTCACATCTGTCTTGGTCTTTTCTTATCAATTTGGCTACGTGAAATGTGCGTCGCCTCGTCCTTGAGCATACTTGATCGATTCTCTCGGAGGCGTCGCGCCATTTTCGAGTCTCCTTGACTCCGCTCCACCCCGGCGGCTTGCTAGATGTCCGGTGCCTGTCAATTCGCTCTGCGATCGTGGCCTACTCTTCTTGACGTGCCGATTCCTCGAAGGCCTTGCGAGAGGCCAAACTGGGGTTGAGCTTCTTGTGCTTCTCCATCTCTTTGGACGACACTATTCGAAGATCCTCTTGATCCCTTTCACTCTGTCGAGGGCTCTGTCATTTGAGTAGATCTCCGTCAGTTCGAGTCTCTCCATCTGTGCAATGTACACTCTATCGAAGAATTCTAAACGCGGATAAGAGCGCTGGATCTCTTTGGCTCTCAGTTCATCTGCGTACGTCGTCTCGCACCTGTGTAGGCTTGAGTGAGACTCGACCGCGTCCAGGAAAATGTCCACATCGGCTTTTCTCTTGCGATATTCAAGCCATGCGCATGTCTCGGCTATTGTCAAGCTTGATGTGACAGCTTCCTCGCCCGAATCGATCCTATCAAGGATTTTCTTGGCGATCGGCGCGAACTCGCGGTGGGCCATCATGATGTGGAGGAAGATGTTTTTCTTGACGGATCCCAAGCGTTCACTTTTTCAGTTTCTTCCTCCTGGCGATGGCGTCTCGTGCCTGTCTCTTTGGATTTCGGTCCAGAGCTTTCGGCGCAAGTCCCCAGATCGTCTCGGTCGGTTTCTTGATACGAACGCCGGGCCTGATGATCCTCCCGCCTCCTCTTCAGTCGGATATCGGTGTCTGTCTCTTCTATGTAACGCGTGTGCTCGCGTCGGATCTGTGATTGCTCGTGTCGCGTCATCGTGGCCTGTCACATCGATGGTGGGCGGCTCGTTGATGTGGTACCATTTGAGTTCCGACGCCGCAGGCGCATGTGTTGTGTCTGAGTTGTAGTGGCGATCGTTCCAGTCGATGTGTTCCCGGAGGCCGTTGCTGGCCGGGGGCTCTCGCGAACGAACGCCGTCTTCAGCCTACCCTTCGACTGTCCATCGAGTTCGGATGTGATCGTGCTAGGTAGGAGTCTTGAGGGGAGCGGTGCTGCCGCCTGGTCAGACGAAGGGCCCAGCATTCCTTATTATGAGGTTTACCCCAGTAGACTGCGGGTGCCCAAGGTGCAGGCGGTCTCCGTATCTGCCAAGCTCACGAGGAGAGAGGCTGAGTTGCTGGATAGACTGACGAGAGAGTACGGCTTCATCAGCAAGAGCGAAGCAATACGCAGTGCCGTGCGCCTCTATCTGAATCTGTTCGAATTAGGATCGAAGGACAGGTTGAGGATGCTTCAGCTTATCAACGAGCTGATCGCTCCCAGCGTGAAGACCTCGAGCGATTTGGTCGAGGAAGGACATCGCGAAGAGGACGAGATTTGAGGCTCTACTTGGAGCCGAGTGTACTGGTCAAGCTCTTCAAGAAGGAACCTGACAGCACGAGAATGGTCGACCTGCTCGGAGCCATTGACGAGCGACGAGATTGGTTCGCATGCACCTCCAGATGGTCGCTTCTTGAAGTTGCAAGAGCACTCAAGAAGGATGGAAAGCCCAAGGAGCTGATCGAGCTAAACCTGAGAGAACTGAAACGACACAGGATCTCGCTCATAGAGGTCACACGGAAGATCCTGTCAGACTCCGAGATCGTGATAGCTTCACACAGCATCTATGCTTCTGATGCTCTTCACGTGGCGACGTACTCCTCCGTTGCCCGGGTGAAGCGGTTGGCTGCGATGCTCTCTGATGACAGGCATTTCACGAGGCTTGGTCAGATCGTGAATGTTCTGACTCTGAGTGACGTATCATCTAATACTGCCCAGTCTTAGAGGGCAAGAGACGAAGGCGAATCGTTGCGGTAGGCTAGCATTTTCATCGGCATAGTGTCACAATCGATCCCTCAGGGTCGTCTCAAGTCCTGTAATTCTTCTGATCGTTGTCCGAGAATCAGAGTGCCCAGATCTCGCGGTCGGTCTCCTTCATGTAGCGTGTGTGCTCGTCGACGATCTTGTCGAGTCTGCCGTCTTCGATCGCTTGTAGGATGTCATCGTAGCTTGTCACATCGATGATGGCTGGCTCGTTGTAGTGGTACCATTTCATGTCCGAGGCTGCGGGCGTGTACGATGTGCTGGGATTCCAGTGGTTGTCGTACCATTCGATGTGTTGCCAAAGCCAATGTGCGTCGTCGCCGTCCTGTAGGAGTTGACGCCACGCGTCACGGTAGGGGCAGTGGAAGTAGTTGAGGATCTCGCATGTGCGGTTGTTCGCCTCGGCGAGTTCGTTGTAGATGTGCCATTTGACTTGTCGCATGGCGTCCTGTTTGCGGAAACTTGACGTGTAAGGTTCGCCTGCTTCCTGGTA
>JBAVVE010000272.1:0-2716 GCA_049697135.1 Bathyarchaeia archaeon
TCCATAGCACAACGACCTGAAGTGTTCAAGATAGTGACCGCGCATGATGCGGAAGATCTCCGACAGAGACTGCGCGACACCGGTCCTCCAATACTAGCTATTTCAGGGGTGATCGCGCAGAGCGCAACTAGCCTGCCCGATGTCGATGCACCAATCATAGACTCAATGGCCGATTGCTCAGAGCTTGTAGAGCTAGTGGAACAGAAGCTAATTCGAAGATGAAACCAATTAGAAGATGCTCATGTCTTGCTGCACGACCAGTGGAGTCGCCGCGCAAGCTATTTATCTCAGCCGTGACTCGAACCGAAGAGGCTTCGCCTTGTCTCGGTTACGACTTCTGCTCTTCTGCCGGTGTGGTGTCATAAGCCTAAATAGGGCATGAAGAGGAAAAAGCTCGGACGCGAAGATGGATGGCAATCGTCGGCTGGGAATGGATAGTCATAGTAGGCGTGGTCGTAATCTTCTTCCTTTGGGGACCGAGTAAGATACCTCAGCTTGCAAGGGCAATTGGGCAAACACGGAAGGAGTTTGCGAAGGGGTCCAAGGAAGACGCGAGTCCAGGCGAAGAGAAAACAGCGGCAAGCGGCCCGCAGGACGCCCTAATCGACACTGCCAAGAGACTCGGAATCACTACGGAAGGCAAGACTAAGGACGAGATCTCCAAGGAGATCGTCCAAAAAGCAAATACGAGCAAAGCTAAGGATTCTAGCAGCTAGGGTCTGTGGACAGGTCGCTCGGAACCGTACGGACTGGTTTCTGCAGATCAGACTATGGTCGTGCCATTCCATTCAGTCAAACCGACGATTCGATCTGATCTTGGATCCTGCCCTGACTGCCTCGACTGCAATGTAGACAGCGAAGGCCATAGCGATCCAAGGGAGTACACATGTTCCGAGGCGACTCAGCGACCCGGGCTCAATCGCGTAGATAGGATACAGAAAAGACGTGGCCGGAACGTGGAAGATCACAAATCCAAGCACAATGGCCGAAACAAGCCCGTAGGACCACCTTTGAGCTCTACCGAAAACGCTAGCAGCCCCTTGGAAGAGTAGGAGGATCAATAGAGTCTCCACGTTTTGTTCGCTCACCCAAGATGCTGTGAGAATCCAAATCATATAGACAAAGGCAAAGATGCGGACTACGTCTTCGAACGAGGATCGCAGACGAGCTCTTGCGATGAAGACCATGGTCAGACAAACAGCGGGAATCCAAATCAGACGAAGCGGCACAAGCTGAGGCGCTGACTGCAAATTGAAAGGGCCAATACTGTGAATGCCGAAGTCGTAAAGCAACCCCGATATTCCTATCAGCGAAATACCCCCGGGCTTCCTTGATGTCTGGTCGACCAAGACACTCAGAAAGCCTCCAATGTTCCAATTGAATACCAAGAAGGGTGCCAAGATCGAGACAAACCCGCTGAGACCCAGGCCAACGAGAAGGCGTATTGCTCTTGCCCTGCGCTTAGCCTGTTTTGCCAGGTAAGGAAAAGCCGCAAAGAGGAAAATCACAGGGTAGAGTTTGAGAGCAATCGCGAGGCTGAGTGCAGCTCCTGCCTCCAGGTCCCTTCCTTTGACCAATGCAATTGTTACAAGTATGATAAGGAGTGCAGCAATGTTGTCCATCATTCCCCAAATGACACCAACTACGAGCACATAGGGATTGAGCAGGAACAAGGTCGCGAGCGATCTCCCCGAGCTCGCGTCTCCGGAGAAACTGCTCTCAGAAAATGATGAGCCTTCGCGTCTCAACGAAGGTGTGAGAGCAACTAACATCCATGCAATCGCCAGGTCCGCCGCTATTATCGGGATCTTGATTGCCAGAATGTAGACGAACTTGTTCCCAGTCCATATGGAGTTTGATAAAAGGTAGCTCAGACCGCACCACAATCCCCAGAGTGGAGGGTATCCTAGGTGATTCTCCGGTTCATACGGCGACCTTCCCTCAGCAACATATTGTCCCGTTTCCATCCAGATGTTCAAATCATACGGATGTCCCGTGAACGGAGCAAAGCAGAGCCTCAATATCGTTGAGAAGAGGACGAGGAAGATCCAACTGTGCTTGCTCTTGGGAATCGACATTAGACAGCTTCCCTGTCCCACTTAGCCGACTCAGCTGTCGGCCACAGATGGGAGAAATTCCACATTCCTGAGAGAAGGTGCGCAGCAAGTTCCAATGCAACCAACTGCAGGAAACAGAGGATTCTCAATCTCCGCTCCGTAATCTGCTCTTTGATTTCTTGAATAAGGACGCCTGCGACGATCAGGGGTCGCCTGAATATCAGGATGTCAAGAACGCTCGGCGATGTGCCTATCGCATCCCTCAGCTGTCTGTGCCCACGGATGATCCTTGCCCTCTGCAACAGAATATCCCGGATTCTGTCCGGAGTCCTGTTCTGAACAATGATCTCCCTTGCATACACGAATCTGCCTCCGGCAAGCTGCGCCTTTAACACAAGATAGGCGTCATCGTTGATCACATTTGGCGGGATCTGTGCGGCCGCTTCCCGGCGAATCGCAAACGCTTCGCCGGCCTGTTTCTTCAGGCCGTTCGTGACTTGGGCCATCAGAGTCTTATCATGTAGGTTCCAAATGAGTCGTCCAATGTATCCTTCCGCCGTATCTGTGCCATTGACCGGCAGAGGCCGGCAGGCTACGACGTCCGCACCATTGGAGAAGTGCGAGAGAATGTTCTCAAGGAAGTACTCATCCGACAGCCG
>JBAVVE010000273.1:0-6837 GCA_049697135.1 Bathyarchaeia archaeon
ACCTAGCGAGATTCTACAAGTGGAAGAACACTTCATTCGACCGACCACATTACAGGCGCACAGAACTTCTGCCATTTGTCCCGACAGAAAGCGAGGTAGATCAACTCATTTCAGGACTTAGTCCAAAATGGGCAACATTTCTGCAACTGATGAAAGAGACCGCGTGCAGACCAGGTGAAGCGTGGTCATTAAGGTGGATTGACATTGACATTGAACGGTCACAGGTGAAAATCCGTCCAGAGAAGAATAGCGCACCAAGGCAATTCAGAATCTCCGAAACGCTGCTAGGAATGCTGAAACGTGTACAGCACAAGTGGGACTACGTCTTCCATGACCCAAGGCGCGAGCCTATAAGATCGCTTGATGATTTCAGACGGACTTTCATACGCCAGCGAAGAAGTAGAGCGGAGCAAATCAGCAATCCAAGGCTCCTGCAAATTACGTTCGGAACGCTCCGCCATTTCAAAGCGACGATGGAGTATCATCGTACGAAAGATATTTTGTACGTCATGCAGTTGTTGGGTCACAGGAGCATCAAGAACACGCTCGTCTACACGCACCTAGTGAATTTCGAGAAAGACGACTACATCTGCAAAATCGCTAACACGGTTGAGGAGGCGAAGACGTTGATAGAACGTGGTTATGAGTACGTTACGGATGTCGATGACATGAAGCTGTTTAGAGTTCGAAAGTGATCAGGACGGACATTAGATAGTCGCTTGGCTTCTTCAACCTAGCAACAGATTGTATTGAGCTAGCGTGGATTCAGTCATCGAGATGAACATCATTCACAATATGCGACCAGAATTGCTGATGAAAAGAGTCCAACATTCAAGGGAGTAGTCCTAACTATTCTAGGTGGAGAAGTTTTCACTGATCTCAGAACAGGGTGAGAGTGGCAGAGTGCGAGAGGGGAAAATGAATAGGGACTAAGAAAGGAAGAGTGAGAGGATTAGTGAATAAAGGATGTGACCCCGCATTCTTTCCCCCGAACAGTGTTTTCACACGTAGACCACTTGGATGTGAATTCGTTTTGCCAGCCATGAGGGAACTTGGTTGACGAGTTCAGTCAGTTTTTCTGCGCTGTCCTGTAGACATACGACGATGAGGGCTCTGCAGCCCTGAGCGAAGGGGCGGAGTAGGTTCAAGTACACCTCTCCTTCCTTGTCGGGCTGAGTAGAGGAGTGCGCACGGACTTCTTGGTCTGTTTCAAAGTTGACGGCGCACGCGTTCTGCCAGTCCCAACATTTCGAGTCTACTCGTTCGACTAATACCCCGTCGGGGCGGCTTTCCCCTGTCAGTTGTGGGATTGCCATGAAGACTCGTGGAGGACTCGCGGAGATTGCCTCCCTGAAGAATGCTCGCTGCATTGCCCTATGGATGGAACCCCCTGCCATATTGGAGGTGCCGCTTGCAAAAAACAGAGCCAGACAGCGGTCGGTCAACCTGAAAACGCGCGGACGTGAGCCTGGAAGAGACCATTCCTGCTCAGTGAGCCACCTTTCCGCAAGGTAACCCTTAGCGACCTGAGAAGAGGCGACGTGACTGACTTCACCCTTCTTCAACCACCCAATCTGTGCAGCAAGGTTCGATACGTGCGCGTATTCTGGCGCACCAAGAGTATTGAGATAGACCGCTGCTATAACGTCGAAGGGGAGCGGCAACAGGCTCCTTTGCTCGTTAGTTAGCCACCGTGAAAACGGGTCGAGGAGTGTTGGGCTGTTTGCCTTCTTCCAAGCTTGTTCGAGTAGCTGAGTCATGAAGGGGCTGTAGCTCTTTCCTTCGCAGAAGTCGAAACGACTTTCGCTAGGCTGAGGTGTCTGAGCCAGTTGTCTCAGTGTCTCCGCGTATTCGCCCAAGCTGACTTCGTGCCTGTAGACTATTTGGTCGAGTTGGTTGACGTTGCGGTCGGTAACGTTCCTGAACTCATCAAACACCTTCTCCAGTTCCAGGACTCTGTCGTCGATGTCGTCCAAGCGTCCCTCAATTTGCGTGTCTATACCTTTGACGAGCTGCGACGCAACCTCTCTTCTTATTGTCCCGCGTAGGTTAGCCAGGTTGAAGTGTAGGGCGGCAATCTTTTCGTCGCGTTCCTTCAGTGCGCTCTCAAGTGCTTCCTCTAGCTTGGAAATGCGTTCCAAGACGGGGAAGTATCTCCCTTCGCCTTCGTTGGGTTCCTGTTTCTTGAACTTCCATCCTTTCATGTTTGGTCGAAATGGTTCTGCAAGGGATTCTTAAAGCGCCGAGCGCGAGAATTTCAAGATGCCCAAAAAGGGCGGCGACCGCGTCAAGGCTTGCGGTCGAATCCTCAAGGGACTCTGCATTCGAGGTCTAGCTTTGCATGATTGCGTGTAAGAGACTCGATGCCTCTTAGGAGGGCTTTGATCTCGGCTTCTTCGAAAGAACTCGAACCTTCTTTGCCCAAGTTCGAGGTCGTGCCAGGAGTCTGAATAGTTGCTCTTGGTGTATCACCGTGTACTGATAAGATGCAGCGAGCTTGTCTATAGCAATCTTCATGCGATCCAATATCTGTGGTATCGTCGATCCTGTGACCACTTTGGGCAGGCGCACGAGTAGGATGCCTTCACTGGGCGCTGCGACAACCAAGACATCTTCTCCTACTTTCAAGCCGAGACCGCCAAGATTCTGTCTGCCTTTCATAATCCGAATATCAATCGATGCTCCGGCGGTCTTCACTGTTCCATAGCCTAGCACCGCGGGTTTGACTGCGGGAGTAGGCTCAGATCGAGAAAACGAACTGTCCGAGCTCAAGGCTTCTTCGCGACCTAAATTCACGGTACAATATGCATTTTGTGCACAATATACCTTCTGTTCACATTGTATCCCGACCAACAAAGCCAGCCGCAGAGTATGGGTCACCGGCGAAAACGCCTTTGACAACATCGCCAGAACCGAGCGCCCGCGTGAGAGCGGGGCAACCACAGTCAACCTACGCCCAACCGTCGACCACATCACCGCTTGCTCAGGGCAAGGCAGAGATTTTCCAGTACTGCATCGCGATGCGCAACCAACTGAAAGCCTCTACGATAAGTGCTCGCAGCAAGGCTCTGCAGTCAATCAACAACGCGGTACACCTACGAGACGCGCACTCAAACATACTGAATGTCACTGCAGTCACAGCATACCTCGTTGGAGCCAGCCTCCACAAAAATAGGGCGTACAAGCTCGTACAAGATTTGAACTCCTTCTATAAGTGGAAAAAGCTTCAATGGCAGCCTTTACGAGTCAGACGCGAACGCTCACAACCCTTCCTACCACGCCTTGCGGACATAGTACTACTAATCGACGCGATAGCAAACCGCAGACTCGCGACCTTCCTGCAATTGCTGAAAGAGACCTGCATGCGATGCGGGGAGGCGTGGATGCTAAGTTGGGATGACGTTGACTTCAAAAGCCGCCTAGTCTCCGTCAGACATCCCGAGAAAGGGAGCCAGTCACGGACGCTCAGAGTTTCACAGCGACTCGTTGACATGCTCAACAGTCTATCACGAGACAGCAGCTGCGTCTTCCACGGAGCCTACGACGACGAGTACAAGACGATGAAAGGGCTGGAAAGCTTTCGCCGACTCTTCGAACGACACCGCAAACGCATCGCCGCGACACACCCCGAGAGCAACGTTGGGAAGATACACTTCCACAGTCTGCGCACGTGGCGCGCAACAATGCAGTACCTCAAGACACGCGACCTTGAAGCAGTGATGGCGTTGCTAGGGGCAACTAATCCACTCCATGCGCGACGCTACGTTCGCCTCGCCCAGGCTCTCTGCCTGCGTGAGGACGACTATGTGACCGCTAGAGCGACGACTCCTGACGAAGTTGAAGAATTAGCAAGGGAAGGGTTCACTTTTGTCAGTGAAATCGGCGGCGTGCAGGTGTTCAGAAAAGAGCGCTGGCTAGTTGAAGACTCATTCACGACAGACCACGAGTCGGGTCGTGTGAATTCCCGTGATTTGGGATTGAACGAGGTGAAATGATAATGGCTTGCTGGATATTCAGAGACGTTGTGTTGAAGTGCGCGTGTGGAACAGTAGTCAAGCTTTATGAGGAAATACGCGCGCGCAAAGTGAACCGCGTGGTCTTGTGCGACGGTAAGAAAATCTACGGCGGACACGTACCCTACTACGCTCTCTTCAAGAACCGAGAGATACAAGATATTGCGCTGGTCGAGAAATACTGGGAATGGCTTCCCTGCGACACCTACACGCTTTATCACGCAGACGAAGAACTGTCGAAATTGAGGAAGCTCTCAAATTCACTTGGCATTAGCCTTGCACAAGCAGCAGACGTTCTGAAGCATTTGAACACGGCTTCGAAGATTGAGAGCTTCATCGCATTTGCCAAGGACTACCCTAGCCTCAGCATGAGAGAAGCTCTGAAAGTCTGGAACTCAATCGACGTGACAGAATTCAGACTGCTGAACTCAGCGGAGGTGCCTTGACAATGAGACAAGGCTACTGGAAGCTGGAGCGACAACCCGACTCTGAGATTTCCAATATGGAGCTTACAGCAGACCAGCTTCTATACATCTACGATAGGCTTGCCAATCACTATGACCTCTCCCAAGAGCTGGATTGGGGAGACGGGCGAATGCGAGTCCTGGGCAGGGCAGGAACGCAGCGTATTACGCTTCACAAGAAAGCAAGACTCAGGACTCTGATACACGAAGTTGCCCATGCCTTAGACTATTCGAAGAACCCTACCAAGAAAGTACGGCACTGCAAGCGCCATTTGGCTCTCATGACGAGAGTCTGGAGGTACATTGAGCCCAGACTTCAGACTTGGCTAGAAGCTGAAAAGCGAAGAGAAGAAAGAGAGCGAGCAACCCTGCAAAGACAGTTTGAGAGAAGACAGCAGCTTGAGGCATACAGGAAGTCACCGCGGTACAAACTCGACAAGCTACTGGAAAAGCAGCAAGTACTCCTTAACAAGATTGCCCGGTGTCAGAGGAGACTGAAGAAGGTTCAACGCGGAATCAAGATTCGGGAAAAGAAGGTGAAGCAAGTTGATACGCGAACTGAGACAGGTCAAGATGGAATTCAGGCTCTTGAGGGCGAGCCAAGCTTGATAAGAACTAAGTGAATGTAGTTCTAGTCATTGGAATGGTGCAATGGTAACTTGTCGGGTGGCACGGAGAGGCTAGTCAGTCTTGCATGACTGTTCGTACCATCTTTTGAAATAGCGAAAGGGCATGGCAAAAAGGAGCATGAAAACGGCATAGTATCCGTTAGGGATTACAGAATTTGTCGCTATCGTGATGGCAAGTATGGCAGCTGCCCCCATTGTTGCTACATCTGCCCCAAAATCGGCTATCGCCAACCCTAGGATGTTGAATCTCGTCAATCGTCGCAAATTCCGACACCATGTCAAGTGTCTGCGGCCAAGACTATTTTTGTTTTGCTTAGTTTGTGTTCCTTGCCTTGCGGCTTGTCTGATTAGGTCAAGCTGACTGTCTTATCGGGTGGGGCTCCGTTGGGGAAAGTCGTCAAGCATCTTCTGTAATTCTCGATATCGTTCCCAAGACATGGCGTCTGTCGGTTGCACATGTATCATTTGGGCTCTGACACCCTCAATTGAAAGCCCAGATTGTAGGGCGTACTTGATCATGCCCTCAAGCCATTCCAGACTCGTTTTCTTGTGAGGCTGCCTGACACGAGTGCGAAAGCTTTGCAAAATCATCTTTCGGACAGACTTCTTTTGTTCTTCGTCAGTCAATTTTGATCAGTCTTCGGGAGTTGTTTCAAGAAGTTAAGTGTTTACGAGTCTATGGGTGATTGCTCTATGGGCGCATGGGGAAATCGTCGCAATTCGAGGCTAATTCTTTCTTTGTCTTGCGGCTTGTCTGATTAGGTCAAGCCACTTGTCTGTGCCCAACTCTATTGGAACGGCTGCGGCTTGAGCAGGAGTATGACCATCTAGTGCCATGTGTGGTCTTACGAAGTTGTAGTAGGCTCGGAAGCCCTTGAACACCTTGTCTGCTGAGTTTGCGCGTTTCAGGTGTCGCATGACTTTCTCGCGCTCACGCATCGAATTGTGCAAACGCTCGACACGATGGTTTCCCATGTGGCTTCGTATGCCAACATTCGCTATGTGGACAACCTTGCCTATGTTGTCTATGCTGACCGGATCGTACGCGCCTCTGTAAGAGTCTAGACCGTCGCTGAATATGACCTGCGGGTCACGCTTCGCTTGCTTCTTGGCGACCTCGAAGAATGCATGAGCATCCGTCTTTTTCCGTCCTCTCGTAAGGTGAGATGCGACTAAGTCAAAGTCAACAGAGACAGTCGTAGGAAGCACAGCGGTTGGACAGGTGCGAAACTTGGCAAAGAAGACCAGTGAAGCGTTTCCCAACTATGTTGTGCAGTTAGTCGTAGTTTCGCGTATCCGCGTTGTATCAACTCGACCACTCGACCATCAAATGGTCTGCCCGTCAGGTCAATCCACTAGTGATAGCTAGGAATCAAATGAGCCCGCTATGTGGCAGGGCAGCACGATTACGCGGTAGTAACAATGCTTGCCGATTGATTTGATGGTCTCCCATCAAAAGATATAGATTGGTCGCTTAGGTTCAAACAGACCACACACAAATTCTCACGATGGTTCAGACCATGACACGCGCTTACCCCGGCAACGTGTGACTTCTGGATAATGTCTTATACCAATTGTAGGCAACCATACGTGAACGGTGAGTTTCTTGGTTGACACGACGGACAAAGGTTTCCAAGAGATCATCAGAAGGCTCGATGCGCTAATCAGCGTTCTCTTTGAGACTGGGGGTAAGAATAGCAGCCCCGTGCCGATGGTTACTCGTATAAGGAT
>JBAVVE010000274.1:0-6028 GCA_049697135.1 Bathyarchaeia archaeon
GTTCAGAAGCGCAGCCGACTTCGCTAGAGAGGCGGTTAGAGACAAACTGAGAGAAGCCGAGCCGGTAAGCGTTCGAGAGCTACCCCGTGCAGATACCGAAAAACTGATCGATAGATACCTAGCGAAGCACCCGGGGTCTCACTTCGCCAGCGAGATTGCTGAAGCGTTGGGGTTGGATTTCAGGTCAACATTGGAAGCAGTGAGACGCATGATCGCAAGTGGCAGAATAAAGAAGACCGGGAGCCTAACGCGTTGACCGTTTTGACTGATGAAGGCGACGGAATAATCGGCAAGCGGGTCATCTATATCGCAAGGAAGATGTCCCAGCCAAGACTGGTGGCCAAGAGCAGCCGTCACCGAGGCTTAGAAGGAATCCTACACGACGCTGAAGCCTACATAGACGTTGCAGTCGAGAAATAAAGGCCTACGCGCAAGACTGCAGCTATCCCTTCTCGTGCTTCGAGGCAGCTTCTTGGAGCTACCCATAAGTACGCCAACGAGGCCAGACATGCTTTGCAGAGTTGAGTGAGGACTACCTTGACTTCTTTCGTAGGCCTATGGAATGGGAAGGATTTCCTTGACACGAACGATTTCTCACAAGATCAGATCAAGATTGTTCTAGACGCAGCGGACACATTGAGGAAAGAGTTTCGGGCACATAAGAAGCACCAGCATCTACCAGGCAAGACACTGTTCATGATGTTCTACAATAGATCGCTGAGAACAAGAAACTCATTCGAAGCGGGGATGTATCAGCTCGGTGGTCACGCACAATTTCTGAGTCCACAGGATGTCTACACGCCTGCGCTTCCGGAGGACATGGTTGCATATCAGACAGAGGCCATCTCTGACGTTGCCAGAGTTCTAAGCAGATACGGTGACGCAATTGCGATCCGTATCTACGGTGACGCGGCAAAGTGGATCATAGGACGAGGCCACAAGGTCGTGCAGGAATTCGCTAAGCACGCGACCATTCCTGCCCTCAACATGGAAGACGACATGTATCATCCATTCCAAGCGCTCGCAGACGCCCAAGCAATGAGGCAAGCCATTCCGAAACTGAAAGGAAAGAGACTCGTGGTCTCCTACGCCTATTCCGGTGGACTGAAACCCCTAGCTGTTCCTCAGAGCGAGATACTCATCGGAACACAACTAGGAATGGATGTCGTACTGGCGCATCCAAAGGGGTTCGAACTCGAAGACGGGGTGCTCGAGGCGGCGAAGGCAAACGCGAACAGATACGGAGGACAGTTCTCCGTCATGAATGACATGAAGACGGCCTTTGAAGGCGCCGACATCGTGTATCCGAAGGCCTGGTCCCCGAAGAACTTCTTCCCTCCACATTGCAGTTCCCCGGACAAGACAGGCGCTACTGCCTACCAAGACAAGTTCAAGGATTGGATCTGCACACAAGAACTGATGAACATCACAAACAAGGGCAAATACATGCACTGTGGGCCCGCGGACCGCGGCCAAGAAGTGACCGACGATGTCATTGACAACTCGAAATACTCATTGTACTTTGAAGAGGCCGAGAACCGACTGCACGTCCAGAAAGCCGTGATGGCCTTGGTCATGGGCGATCGCCCATATGGGCGCCGAAAAGGAACCTGACTTCTAAGCACGGAGACACTGTAACGATGACAGTTCAGACCGCATTGCCCGTGTCATGTGACCCGACGACGGCAAACGCCTCTCCTCTTGATGGTTCAAATTTGGGCGCCCGCGCCAGCCCATACGCACCTCTGATCATTGTGATTTCATGAATACTCTCGCCATGTTACTCCGCATTTGGCACACCTGAAGAACTGGGTCGATGCTTCATCGCCCCCGCGCGTTTGCACCATCCAATAGAAAGCTTCTCCATGCCCGCATTTTTCGCAGCGAGTTTTTGCTGTCGGGAGAGTTCGTATGTTCTCCTCCTCTTTACTGATTACCACGACGGATTCCTTGGTCTTTCCGAGTTTCTGCACCACTGGATCTGAACGTCTAGTTTCTTGCCCGCACTTTGGGCATGCTAGCACAACAATCTCTTCCTTCTTTGTTGGAACAAGCCTCAGACTGCATTTCGGGCAGAATTGCATTCTAGATGACGACCGAATTGCACCATGCGGCCTGAGGCGCATTTAACCCTTCTTTCCTTGCTTCGGTGAGACTTCGTCAAAGAATCATACCCGCTTCTGAGAAAACGTAGTCTGACGATTCTCTGTCCCAGCCGGCATATGAATTGCCGTCGCCACGAATCGTAGTTCAAATTCCGCTGCCTGCACCACTAGACCCTCGACGACGACGAGAAACTCCTATACTCCAATTCCTCTCCCATTCCCCTTCTCAACATGAGGGTTCAAATTACGACGCCCGCACCAAGCTACCCACACACACAAAATAGCTCCTCCACGCCTACTCCTGCGTGGCTAGGGGAGGAGTCCCATAACAGCCCCTTTTCAGCACCAGTCCGTGTGAGCTAGAAACATATCGTAGATGCGTCACAAGAGGATGAGGTGGGTAGTATTGGAAAAGAAGTACTCTGCGCTGTGCACGGTCCTCCAGACGATCCTTATCATAATGGTTCCTGTAGGTGTCGCTACGGTCTGGTTTGATTTTCTTCTACTACCGATTGCGTGGTGGCTTTCTTGGCTGATTTCCGCTGCAGTTCTTACGATGGGCATATACATCTTCGCTCTTTCGAAAAAGGAATTCGACAAGTCAGGACAGAAACTCACGCCAAAAGCTTATGGTACATCGAAACTGATGACAAGCGGCATCTACTCATCCATCCGGCACCCACATAACTTGGCAAGCATGCTTCTCAACTTGGGCATCGCTTTTGGTTTCAAATCCGCCATCGGTCTGGTAGTCGCGGTGGCAAGCATCATAGTGGGATACTGGTTTACGCTAGAAGAAGAGAAGCTACTAGTACAGCAGTTTGGAGATAGATATCGTGAGTACAGAGCGAGAGTGCCCATGTTTGTTCCGAAGCTAAGAAAAACAGGCTAACGGTTCACTCTCTCGTGTATGAAGAGGTGGCAAATCTCTAGTCTCGTGGGCGTTCGGTTCTCTCCGGTTGGGAAGGCCCGATGGTGCGCTCACACACGCGCGTCGGTTGAGTGTGTGGATCTCTTGGTGCGCGCACACACAAATCAAGAGCGCACCAAGGAGAGCACTCACGCAAGACTACCCGTTTCTAGAAAGCGCGGCGCCCTTTTGCTCCAGAATCAGATTCTGGGGCTGTCGGGTCTACATTGGCTAATAGCCCGAGGGCGCCGCATCCACGATCGCAACTCCCTCGCATAAAAGACCTAGGCTAGCTCGGAGACGAGAACACATGAAGATGTCTCGCCCCATGGGTCTTTCTTGTGTGTGTGTGTCTGTTGGTGCGGGCGACTGAATTTGAACCCGTACGGGAGTGGCGTTTTTCGTCGTCGTCGTCGCGCACCAAGGGCCCCGCACACACAAATTCGGGAGTTCAAATCACTGCCGGTCTCAACGAAGTGAAGTCTCATGACAACTGACAACAACAAGATGAAGGGAATTAAGGATGCCCTAGACGTAGCCGCAGGGCAAGTCTTGGCTGGCGTCGAACCCAGTCAGCTGGGAAGGGGACCGACTTCTCCGGAGCGTTTTCTTGCCGCATACATGCTCTTCAAGTCTAGCAGGCGACTGGAGAAACTCACAAGATGGCTGATCGGGCTGACCGTCGTGTTGGCCGTTCTCACCGGCGTTTTGGTCCTTGACGCTGTCAAGAGGTTGCTGGGTTCGTAGCGTTTTGCGTATTCGCGCTTTGTGTGTGTGCGCACCACCACTTCCACATAGACCAGAGAGAGCGCCCACTTTCAGCACGTGGAGGGGAATTTGAACCTACGAGGGCCAAACCATGGAGGGCAGAAGTGTCGGATGCATGAACACAAGACAGATTCACATATCAGATGTTTCATTGGTAGAATCTCTTTCGCAAGCCAACGAGCCTCTGACGAATCTCCGCTGTGCGCTTCTCGTCGACAAGAAAACCACATTCATCCTTCAAATCGCTCACGGATTCCGACAGACGGTTTATGATGTCCAGACGGCTTCTAGATTCAGACGCCTGATTCGTGCTTAGTGATTCTATTTCGGCCTCAACATGATCGAGTTGAATCCTAATTCTGGCAGACGTTTCTTCCCAAGTCAATTTTAACAAGCTTGTTCCGTCATGATCGAGAGCGAAGCCGCTGTCGTTCTTCGTCGCCAATCCTTGCTCGACGAGGCTTTCGACCGTGTCCAGAACCTCGAAGCGACTGTGAGCTGTTTCATGGGCGATCTGTTCCAAGTCATCTAGTCGTATCTCGGTCGTCCCATCCTTTCCCGTTCTTTCATGAGCCAGGCCAAAGATCAGAGCGAATATGACATGGTAGGGCGTGGATGGTAAGGTGAATTCCAGAAGCGCGGATAAGACTGACAAACTGTCAAAGGCGAGTGGAACCATGAAGCCTAGACTCAGTTTCAGGAACGGCGGGACCACAATCGACAGTAGAGTCGTGACTATTCCGACCAGTCCAGTTGTGACTGAGAAGTGAAGGAACCATTCCTTGATCGTTTCTCTTCGAACGGTTCTCATCCGCCACAGAGGAACCCTCTTAGATTCCAACAGCATGATGATCGATAGGCCCAGGAACAAGATCGCAGTCATCGCAGCCACCATTAACCCTACGGGTTCTATCCACGGCAAGGATAGACCGAGAACGATTCCGATGCCAAGGTCTAACCTTACCATTCTCGTGTATCTGCTGCGATGATGTTTGGACGCTAGGTCGAGCAGAATCTTCATCGCCATGAGAGCTGATACTAGCACAATGACTAGCAGGACGAGCTCGGCGGGGTCTGCATAGTATGGCAAGTCACATCATTCCGCGATGGATGCACAGCTCGGGCTATACCGACCCAAGAGAACCTGCAGATGAATGTTTCCAGAGGCATTGCCCTGATGACGCGTTCTCAACATGATGTGCGGTGTGGTGCACTTGCTTTGCTCGCAGCAGGGAGTCATGTCGTCCCCTTCCCGAGCCTTGATTCTCTCCGCGACTGAAGTCGGGAGATTCATGCTTCCACAATGATCCTCTGTAGGGTGGGCATCCCGTTGTTGCGGTTCCACTCGCATCCATCCCAGTGTAGAAGCATAGGCCAAACCATTGGCCTGACAGCATACTCGCCGCAGCGAGCAGCCATATTCACGACGCCGACCGCGTCCCTGTGCGCTTCGAGGCCGCAGTTTAAGCATTTGAAGCGTCGCAGTATTCGCTCCGTATTCCTTGAACCGCAGCGCGGGCATGTTTGGCTTGTGTAGGCTTCCGAGATTGTTCGGATCCTGATGCCGTATTCCTCCGCTGTCCACCTGAGCCTATCCGCGACATACTTGTGACTCCAGTAGTTGTGAACCATCGCGTTCCCTTGGCGACCATGCTGACTGTTCTCCCTGATACCTGTGAGTTCACCGATAACAATCGTTGACATGCCTTGCCTGTAGAGGTCTTTGACGAGTTGCCGAGCAAATGTGGCTACGGCATGTCGGAAGCGTCTCTTCCTAATCCTGTACAGTCTTGAGAGTTGCTTCGACTTCTTCCTTCCATTCAGAGCGACGAGTCGTTGTTGGTGTCTGGCTATGCGGTTGGTCCAGTACCACCAATCCGCCAAGAGGCGCCCTGACTGGTAGGCGATTGGCTGCCGCCATTCGGTGAGCCAGACGGTTGCGAGGTTTCGTACTCCCAAATCGATGTAGCAGGTCTTAGACCCCAACGGGGTAATGATTGGCTTCACCTGTACGGATTGAAAGACCCGCCACTTCTTCGACAGGGAATCCCATACGACCTCTAACCGTCCCTGCTTACCCGCCCACTTCAACTCGCCCTTGAACGGTATCGAGAGATCATGCGGCAAATTCACGCGACCTTGACGTATGTGGTAGCTGTCGCAGCGGAACAGCATTCTCAGCAGGTATCGCCCGTCCCGTTTCCAGTAGCCTGGAGGCACCACTCGTTTCAGCGTGGGTGGAAGC
>JBAVVE010000275.1:0-9476 GCA_049697135.1 Bathyarchaeia archaeon
CCCTAGCACAGTCCTACGGCCATGAGTCTAGGGGAGGAGCCTCAAAGGTCGAAGTCATAGTCTCTGACGAGAAGATATTCTATCCAAAGATCAGGAAGCCAAGCCTAGTCGCAGTCATGTCTCAAGAGGCCTATCGGAAGAACATCAATGACGTGAATGGAAGCGCAATCGTTGTCATCGACCCTGACATGGTCCAAGAGGACCAGTCGAACCACACCGCAAGGACCTATCGAGTGCCGGCTACACGCATAGCCGAGAGCTTGGGCAGAAAGATTGTCTCGAACATGGTTATGGTTGGCGCAATAATCGGCCTGACCAACATGATGGACACAGCGGCGATCGAGAAAGCAATTTCGGAGTACGTACCGCGAGGTACTGAGCAACTGAATCTCAATGCCTTCAAGAGCGGCTACGATTTCGCCCGCAAGCTACTCCAAGAACAGAAGGTATCCGCATAGATCCGGTGGCAAGTCAAGCTATGGACTCTGATTTGCTCTGTCACCCATCGATGACTGCAGGTTCAGTTGATGTGGTGAATTGAGAGGGCAGAAAAGAGAGCACGGTGATAGGGGATAGCAGAACTGCATGTCCTGATTGTCTATCCGAGTTCTGTCGAATATACAGTCGGGTACGTAAGTAGGACCGGGCTATATTCTGCACGAGTCCACGTTCAGCTTTGTTTCACATCACTGTCCGAAGGGATAGTAGATGGGCGCTGACAAGTCAACTGTAACAATCTACGTTTTCGGCAAGCAGTATCGTGTCCCGCAAAACCTCACAATACTAACCGCTATGGAACACCTTGGCTACAGGCTGTTGCGAGGATGTGGATGCCGTAGCGGATTCTGTGGCGCCTGTGCAACGGTCTACAGAATTCGCGGAGACTTCAGACTCCGCACCGGGCTCGCATGTCAGACGCCCGTCCGGGATGGCATGGTGTTTTCGATGCTCCCGTTCCACCCGTCCACAAAGGCGCGATATGATATCAAGAGCTTACAGCCGGATATCAATGCACTCTTACGATATTACCCCGAAATCCTGCGATGCCTACAATGCAACTCGTGCACTCGAGCTTGCCCACAAGACCTGCCTGTCATAGACATAATGGCCGCTGCCATGCGCGGAGACATCGCCAACGCAGCGGACCTTTCGTTCGATTGCATCATGTGTGGACTCTGCGCTACGAGATGTCCAGCCGAGATCGTTCAGTACAATGTTGCGATTCTCTCAAGAAGACTCTACGGAACCCACCTATCTCCGAAAGCAGGACATCTGAAGAAGAAGCTCGACGAGATCAGAGCTGGACGCTACGATGAAGAACTCTCAAAACTGGCTAAGATGAGCACCGCTGAGTTAACGAAGCTGTACAATTCCCGAGAAATCGAACCGGAGGAAGCATAGATGACTTCGGAACAGACCAAGCAGTGGCGAACAGTAATCACCTACAGCGAAGACATGCGACACTCGATCGACAAAGTAGCGGCGAATCGAAAAGGACGCACGAAACAGTCCTTCCCAAAGCTTACACCGGACGAGAAGAAAAAACTGTTAACGAAGTATCATCCCGACTACAAGCCAGGGACGACACGGAAACTACTCGTAGGACCGAACAAAGGAGAACCAGTCGTCAACGAACTCGGCGATATTGTGGAAGCCTACAGCCGAATAAGCCCAGAGAAGACCGATCTATCAAGAACTGACATCCAGACTGATGTTCTAATCATTGGTGGAGGCGGCGCAGGTGCGTCAGCAGCTTTGACCGCCAAAGAGGCCGGCGCCCATGTCCTGTTATGCACCAAACTGAGATTTGGCGACGCCAACACCATGATGGCACAAGGCGGGATCCAAGCAGCAGACAGGGAGAACGATTCACCAGCAATTCACCATCTTGACGTTATGGGAGGCGGCGGTTTCACAAACATCCCCAACCTTGTTCAGACGCTTGTCAAGGACGCTCCTTCCGTCATCGAATGGCTTGAAGACCTCGGTATGATGTTCGACAGGAAACCCGACGGTACCTTTGTGGAGATGCACGGAGGCGGAACAAGCAGGCGACGAATGCATGCCGCTCGTGACTACACCGGAGCGGAGATTATGCGGACGCTCCGAGATGAGGTCATCAATCGTGACATCCAAGTTATCGAGTTCTCTCCTGCAATCGAGTTGCTCACAGATGCCGAGGGCAACTGTGTCGGAGCTATTCTGTTGAACATGGAGACCAACGAATTCGTGTTTGTCAACGCAAAGACCACTATACTGGCCACCGGCGGCTCCGGGAGGCTCCATTGTCAAGAATTTCCTACAACAAATCACTACGGTGCGACGGGCGACGGGCTCGCATTAGCCTATCGTGCTGGGGCCAAGCTGGCCTTTGTGGATACGATCCAATACCACCCGACAGGAGTCGCATTTCCCGAACTGATCTCAGGGCAACTCATAACTGAGAAAATGAGGAGCATGGGCGCTCAGCTTGTCAATATTGACGGAGAACGTTTCGTGAACGAACTTGAAACAAGAGACGCTGTCGCATCAGCAATAATCAGAGAATGCCAAGAACGCAACAAAGGAGTTCGCACGCCCGGCGGATTGGTAGGCGTGTGGCTTGACACACCACTTATCGACGTACTGAAGGGTTCGGGCCAAACCCAGAGGCTCGCACCAGCAATGGTAAGGCAATTCAAACGATTCGGAATCGACATAATCAAAGACCCGATTCTCGTCTATGCGACACAACATTACCAGAACGGGGGAGTGCTGATAGACGAGAACGGACGAACAAACATTCCAAACCTGTATGTCGCTGGTGAAGCCGCTGGTGGAATTCACGGAAGAAATCGTTTGATGGGCAATTCACTACTGGACATTCTAGTGTTTGGAAGGCGCGCCGGAGGAGATACAGCCAAGAGATCAAATGCCGCACCCGGTGGCAAGCCAATCCTCGACCATGTGGTTCGATTCCACAAGGAACTGAAGAAAGCGGGCGTCAGCACGGACCGGCACAGCCCCGTACTTCTTCCTGACTACCGCAGCAAAGAAGCGAAGATCGAGCTCGAAGCATTCGCGGTCAGAGGGTGGGAGTGAAGTGGCGTATCCGATCTCAGCTGAAGTGCTCACGAATCCGCTACTGCACAAGATCAAAACGATAAGCGGCCAGAATCTCTCACTCTGCTATCAATGTGGGAAATGCTCGGCCACATGCCCCTTGGCACCGCAGATGGACCTCATGCCTCATCAGATTGTACGCTTCCTCCAGCTCGGCCTCGAACAAGTCTTCGATGCCAAATCGTACTGGTTGTGCGCAACCTGCTTCTCCTGCGAAACGCAATGCCCCAGAGGCTTAGACGTGAGTAAGATCTGCGAAGCTCTGCGGACCATCAAGCTCCGAAACGACCTTCGAGACCTGAAGATCGAGAAGCTGCCGCCTGAGATGCCCCAGCAAGGACTCGTGAGCGCATTCAGGAAACTCAGCCCATACTGAGTTGAGAAAATGCAGTCCTACCTGTATTTTCCAGGGTGTTCTCTCCGAACCGTAGCAAGGGACTTCGACGACTCTGCACAAGCCTGCGCTCGTGCTCTCGGCGTAGAACTGAAGGAAATGCAGGGATGGCTGTGCTGTGGAGCAGTATTCTCGAATGTTGCAGACAATATCATGACGAATGCCGGACCCAACCGAATCCTCGCTAGAGCACGCAGCGAAGGTGATACGCTCGTGACTCTCTGCGCGGGATGCCATAACGTCCTCAGGAGAGCTAACCTTCAAGCTGGACGCAACGCGATCAAACAAGAACAGATCAACGAATTCAACGAAGAGAAGTACGAAGGTGGACTAAGCGTCCTCCACTTCTTGGAAATCCTTAGAGACCGTGTGGGTTTTAGCGCCGTCAGAGATGCAGTCAAGGCGCCCTTGCAAGGCTTGCCCGTCGGCGCCTACTATGGCTGCCTCCTGCTTCGCCCATTTGACGAGATGAAACTCGATGATCCCCATCGACCATCAATACTCGAAGATCTCCTCGTCAGCATTGGATGTACACCAGTCGACTATCCATCACGAACCGAGTGCTGCGGATCGTATCTTGGTGTCGGTTCTCCAGACGCCATGGCACTATTGTCTCGCAATGTAGTGCAGTCTGCTCGTTCTAATGGAGCGAGAATGCTTGCTGTCAGCTGCCCACTGTGCAAATACAATCTCGAAACATCTCAGAAACAGGATCTTGGAGTCTCCTCTGACTCACAACCATTGCCAGTAGTCTACTTCACCCAGCTGCTCGGTCTTGCGCTCGGAGCAGAGTCAGAGAGCCTCCGACTCGACCCGCTGCAGGTCCAAGCGATTCATGGCGGTATGCATACCACTCTTGAAAACGTGAGTCAAACATGAAACGCGTGGGAGTATTCGTCTGTCATTGCGGCTTGAATATTGCCGGAACGGTTCGTGTCAGCGAAGTGGTTGATCAAGCCAGCAAGACTCCCGATGTTGTCATCGCGGCTGACCACAGGTATCTTTGCTCGGAACCGGGCCAAACGCTGATCAAGGATAGCATAAAGCAGCACAGACTTGACGCGATAGTTGTTGCTGCATGCTCGCCTGCGATGCATGAAGTCACTTTTAGAAATACTGCGCGAGCAGCGGGTCTCAACAGACATCAATGCGAGATGGCGAATATTCGCGAACAATGCAGTTGGGTTCACGATGATATCGAAAAGGCAACCGAGAAGGCGCACGTTATCCTACGTCAGATCATAGAGAAAGTCAAACTCAACGAACCACTTGACCCGATCATCGTCCCGGTCACTAGGAGAGCTCTTGTCATAGGAGGAGGCGTCGCCGGTATCCGCTCAGCCCTAGACATAGCCGGTAGTGGATACCAAGTCTACCTGGTGGAAAAGACAGGTTCAATCGGCGGAAGAATGGCACAGCTCTCAGAGACGTACCCAACACTGGATTGTTCAATCTGCATCCTTGGACCATTGATGGTGGAGGCATTTCGAAATCCAAACATCAAGATTCTCAGACTGTCTGAAGTTGAGGATGTCAAAGGCTACGTTGGCAACTTCAAAGTCAGAGTGCGACAGGAACCAGTCTACGTTGACGAGACCAAGTGTAACATGTGTGCAGAATGCGCAAAGGTCTGCCCTGCAGAAGTGCCCAACGAGTTTGACTCTGAACTGACTTGGAGAAAAGCGGTATACATTCCATTCGCACAGGCCGTTCCTCCCGTCTACGTTTTGGACGCGAAGAGTTGTCTGGGTCTTCTGCCTCAAGCCTGCGGCGAATGCAAGAAGGCTTGCGACAAGCTTGGCATGTCTTGCATAAACCTTGATGCACATCCTGAGATCCACGAGCTCGAAGTAGGAGCCATTATCTCGGCAACTGGCTACGAGCTCTTTGATGCAACGAGGCTCACGGAGTACGGATACAGTATCTTCCCAGATGTGATGACGAGCCTAGAATTCGAACGCATGCTGTCTGCCTCAGGACCAACATCCGGCACCATTAGACGACCTTCGGACGGACGCATTCCAAAGGAAGTTGTGTTCATTCAATGTGCAGGACAACGGGAACCCGAAACAGCGTTGGCCTACTGTTCGAAGATCTGCTGCATGTACACTGCTCGGCATGCGATGCTTTTCCACCACAAGGTCCCAGATGGGCAAGCATACGTCTTCTACATGGACATCCGGGCAGGAGGAAAAGGATACGAGGAATTCGTCAAACGCTGCCAGGAGGAAGGAGGACTCCTCTACCTCCGCGGAAGAGTCGCGAAAGTCTACGAAGAGAAAGGCAAACTGGTTGTCAAAGGCATCGATACTCTCAGCGGTAAGACCGTGGAGATCCATGCGGATCTTGTAGTCTTGGCACTTGGCATGGTTCCAAGCCGAGGATCACGCGAACTCGCAAACATCCTCAAGGCTTCGGTGGACGAGAACGGCTTCTTTGCCGAGGCCCATCCCAAGCTTCGTCCCCTGGAAAGCGCGACTGCAGGAATCTTTGTGGCGGGCGCGGGACAAGCACCGAAGGACATACCCGAAACGGTGGCCCAAGCTAGCGGAGCAGCCTGCAAAGCTCTGAATCTACTGTCAAGCCCAACTCTCGAACGCGAACCGACAGTAGCTCGAATAGTCAACGAACTCTGCAGCGGTTGCGGAATCTGCATACCAGCATGCCCGTTTGAAGCGCTCAGCCTGAACAGGGAGAGAAGGGTAGCAGAGGTCGCGGAGGCGGTTTGCGAAGGCTGCGGAACCTGCATTGCATCCTGTCCGTCCGGCGCGCTGTCTCTGAGGAATCTGACCGACACGCAGATCATAGCAATGATAACAGCCGGGAGGCACTGACGCCTTGGGCGAGCCTAGAATCCTTGCATTTCTCTGCAAATGGTGTGCATATGCAGGTGCGGATCTCGCAGGAACAACTAGAAAACGCTACGATCCGAACCTCATCTCAATCCGCGTGACCTGCTCAGGCAGAGTCGATCCCACGTTTGTCCTCAAAGCCCTCGAGGAAGGTTACGACGGCGTCCTGATTGCCGGGTGCCACCCAGGAACGTGCCACTACATAAGCGGGAACTACAAAGCCGCTCGACGATTCGCTCTGCTGCGGAGAATGCTGAAGCAAATGGGTATTCCTGACCAGCGTGTGAGGCTTGAGTGGATCTCAGCGTCCGAGAGTGACAAATTCGTCACTGTCGTGAACGAAATGGTCGGGAACCTGCGCAAATTGGAAACCGTAGCACCACAGTTGAAATAGCAGATGGCCACGCGTGAGTGTGGTTTCGCATGCTTCTCGGCACAGTCGTTAATGTCGCCGCAATTGCTGTTGGAACACTGATCGGTCTCGCGCTGAAGCAGAGATTACCTGAACGAATCACTTCGATAGTGATGCAAGGACTTGGCCTTGTTACAGCTCTGATCGGAGTGAAGATGATCATAGTGACTGAGAACGTACTCGTCGTCCTTGTGAGCATCGTGGTCGGTGGAGTGTTTGGAGAGCTGCTGCACATCGAAGCGAGACTCGACGCGTTTGGAGCAAAGGTCGAGGCGAAGTTCAGCAGAGAAAAGGGAAGGTTCGCGAAAGCGTTCGTCACATCTAGCCTGTTGTACTGCGTTGGTCCGATGGCGATTCTAGGCGCGCTTCAAGACGGCCTGCGTGGAGATTATTCGATCCTGCTGACAAAGTCTGGACTGGACGGCGTCGCATCCGTTGCGTTCGCTTCCACGCTCGGAGTCGGAGTACTGTTCTCTGCGATACCTCTTGCATTGTATCAAGGCGGCATCACCGTGGGAGCTTCAATGCTCGAACCATTCCTTTCCTCTTCAATTGTCAATGCTATGACCGCAACTGGCGGCCTCCTGATCTTGGGCATCGCATTGAATATACTTCAGGTGACAAAGATCAGAGTTGGTAACTTGCTCCCAGCAATCCTGATTGCTGCTGCTCTAGCGAGCCTTTTGCCATAGATCGAATGTGAAGTCGCTCCGTCTCCAACAAGAAGTCCACTTGACTTCGAGAATCGCGTGTTTCAGGAAGGAATGAGGGCTTTGCGTATTCTTGTTCCTGCTAGCTAACCGCTATGATAGGGCGTGGGCTCTTTCGTTTGCCTGCTCTCTTGATCTGATAGTACCCGTCGACGCTTCTGTAGTACTCTTCCATGAAACCAGCATATACCACTGAACGTGATTACTGATGTGTAACTCACTTTCATCGGCATGGGTTACACAGTTGACCACGGTATCTGTGGTATCAGCTTTCGGGCAAGTCGTCGAAGACCTGTTTCGTGGTTTGCATGTACCTGCGGAAAGCAGTGCGACCTTTCTCGGTCAAGCGGAGCATTGTGTGAGGCTTCTTGCCAACGAATTCCTCTTTCACGCTGACATAGCCGGCGGCTTCCGACATGCTCAGGTGTGATGATAGATTGCCGAATGTAGGCTGGGTAAGGACGCGGGATGATCATTCCGCTATGAGAAGCATTTTTGTGGAAAGAGCTAAAGGGTGAGCACAAACGGGTTTACGACGTATCTATTGGTGGACCGTTATGGTTTCGAAGATCGCCCAGAACGTTGTGAATCAATCTCTTAGAATTCGAGAAGATGACGTCGTTCACATTACCGCTTCTAAGGATACCGTAGATTTGGCGGAGGAGGTTGCCATTGAATGCCGCAAAGCTGGCGCCGAGACAACGACCGGGTATGCCAGCGAGCGCGTTTGGTACTGGTCACTGCAGAGCCTTCCGCTAGAGTGGCTCAGAGGACCTGCGAAGATCGATGCAGCACTTCTTGATGTGGTCACCGCGTTCATAGGCCTCAACGCGATTGCTGATCCCAGGCCTATGGGCAAGATATCTCCGGAGCGGTGGGCCGCCAACTTCGAGGGGGCCGATCATTTCTATCGCAAGTTCTTGGAACGCAAGGTCAGGAGCGCGACTGTAACAATGGGACTTGTCACAAGGGAGAGAGCCCGCTCGTACGGCTTCGCCTTTCCGGCATGGAAGCGCGCTGTCGAAGGCGCCCTAGCAGCCGACTACTCAAAGATCGCTGCTACAGGTCGCAAGCTCCGAGAGTTGCTCGATGGTATGTCTCATGATGTGCATGTCACATCAAAGAGCGGGACTGACCTGAGGTTTCGGCTAGCCTCACGGAAATGCACGGTGGACGACAGCATCATTGACGATGAAGATCTCTCAGCAGGAGTCTTCCAGACGACTCTGCCTGCAGGCACAGTATTCGTTGTCCCTGACGAGAAGAGCGCCAACGGCACCGTTGTGTTCGACCTGCCAGTCCCCCAGAGAGGAAAGCTGATCCGAGGTCTATCTTGGACATTCGAGAACGGACAAGTGACAAAGTTCACCGCCGCGAAGAACAGCGACATGATAGTTCCGATCTGGGAGCAATCATCCGGTGACAAGAGCCGTTTCGGCGCTTTGGGGTTTGGAATCAACCACGCCGCAAAGCCCGGGTACCTAGATAGCACCATAGTGCACGGCGCTGTAACACTGGGAATCGGCGGCAACAAGGTACTTGGAGGAGCAAACGAAAGCACTTTCGGTTTTCAAGGTACACTCCTCAAGTCAACGGTCACAATCAACGGAAAGCGTGTAGTGTCCGAAGGCAAGCTGGTGTAGGATGCAAGCCTATTCTTGAGCATGCAACGGGCAGTAAGTCTACGTCCAGTCCCAAGGAACCTAGGCCAATCTGAGCAATTCCAGTGTCGTATCATACAACCGTCTTTGCGTCTGCTCATCGTAGGACGCTTGGGCTGTGGTTGTTTCCTTCAGTTCGTAGAAGCACTTTCCTGTGACACCATCGACTTCCGGTGAGGATGCCAAGTATGCCGGGGTCTCAGCAGCTTTCTTTGCCGTAATCTGCATGGGTCGAGCCATTCGGTACGCCAGGGAGTACAGAAGACTACCGCTATTGCTTCCAAGATTCGTCGCGGCAAAGCCTGGCTCAACAACGTTTGCTGTGACTCCAGTACGCTGCAGGCG
>JBAVVE010000276.1:0-8670 GCA_049697135.1 Bathyarchaeia archaeon
CAGAGATAGTGACGCTAAGTGGTGCGAACTTCGTAGGCACAACTTGTGCCCTCTATCCGGGTCTGGCCGGATCTGGCCCGCCATCATGTTCGATCTCATCAGGAACTCTCTCAGGTAGCTTCACAGTTAATCCGTCAGCAGCTGCTAACTTGTACGCGCTTGTAATTCAGACAAATGCTGGTTAACAAGCAAGCTGTCCTTTTGTGATTCTTCCATCGACAACAGTAACTTCAACGATCTATAGTCCGACGGTTACTTCGATTTCGACTTCGATATCTAAAACGACGAGATCTACCACCACGACTGAGACCAGTACAAGCTATATTGCCACAACGACGGGTGGCACCTACACGTCCTACCTCTACACATGGACCTACCCTGGATACACTACCGTAACGATCCCAACCGCGACGGTGACTATCTATGGAGTGACGGTTCAAACCATCTACACCGGGGTTATGACTGAGACGCAGCAGTACACTGTGACTGTGTCTCAGCAGAATGTGGCCACTGTCGGCGGTGGAACCACGACGCTTTGGAGCACTCAGACTTTGCCGACGACGGTTATGCAGACCCTCATCAATGGAACAACCAGCGTGTTTGTGACTGAATCAAACTATGTTGAGCCGTCAATCACTGTGCAGACTGTAACCCAGACCGTTAATCCACCGACAACAACTCAGCCCCCGCCAGAGATACCGTTTTGGCTCATCATAGCCATTATTCTGACCGCTGTTGGCGGCGGTGCGGTAGGACTCTTCTTCCTTAGGCGTGGTGGTGTCCTTTCGAGGCTTCGTCCGAAGCCTGAGCATGAAGAGGAACCCGTGCCAGGAGCAGAAGAGCCACGGCCTCCGATGCTAGACACTGACGCGACACCCGTAACAGAAACAACGGTTGCGCCAGCAGCACCGGCACAAGTCCCGCCCTCTGGTAAGGTCATGTGTGGCGGATGTGGTGCAGAGAACCTGGCCGCTGCAACTTCTTGCGAACTCTGCGGTCTACCGTTAGCGCCGAGAACCACTGCTGAATCTGAAGACGCTATGGCAAAAGTAGGAACCGGAGAAGGCGGAGCGTGGCATACTTGAACGGACATGGACTTCCGATTTTGTTATTGCTCCTACTGACCGTACTGGCTGTGCCTTTTGGTTTGTGTCAGGTTCCAGTGCAGCCGAATCAGACTCTTACACGTGTAGTCTACAATAACGCGTATCTTGCTCTTCAGTTTCCTCGTGGGGATCTCATTGTGGGTCGAGCGAATAATATCAGTCGTAATCAGAGATCTCCCTATAGCTTGACGGAGCGGCTTTCCATTGAGATGTACGGCATCTATTGGGAGTCGAACTCAACTGATACGTGGATTATGGATTTCCGCGTGACCTATTCGGTCCCCGTCAAATTCATGGTCAACTATGCTCTGTATGGTAGCGACAGTCAAGGGAATGTTCTTGGGACTCGCGGTGAAGACTTCCTTGTTGAAGGGCAAGTCATCTGGATTCATGTTGTTGTGACGACTGTTGCGGCTCCGCGTTTTCCAACAATCTCTGAGGCGTGGGGTTTCATTTTCGGACGAGATACGCCACTGATGCAAGGTATTGGAAGTATCACTCAGAATCAAGGTGATCTTATTTCGGGAATCTATCTAGTGTTTGACATACTGGTTGTGAACCTTCTCGTCACACTCTTCCTGCTTGTGGCCGTCGTAATCTTGCTGGTGAAGGGGAGAAGGTAGGAGTGGCATCATATCTCGAACTTGCCGCACAGGGAATGTTCGTTGTTCTCGCCATAGTCATCATCATCATAATTGCTGTTGTCGCTTGGGCGGTCTACTTTACTTGGTGGCCACCGTTTCGAGGCGGAAAGCTGGATGGATACTACTTCATCTTCGGGCGAACGGGGGCGAATACGCATGTGACAATGGGCGGTCACTTCTGGGATGTCACTCACTATTTCTTAACTCCTAGCCATGAGATGCAGTTGAAACGCATCTGCTGGAATTTCTATGCAAGTCGCATCAGGATGCTTAACCGCATTGGGACTCCGGATGCTGAAGCGGAACTGAAGATCATTGTGCCCTGGTTGAGAGCGCTGCACCAGAATATGAATCGAAGCTACGATCAGTTTCTACGAGTCATCGTAACACGCAGCTTCACTCGTCATGTTCACATAATCTTCCAGTACGGCAATCTTGGACGGTTGAGCAAGTATGCGAGCACGAACCCGTATGTTGAGTCAGAGTTCGTTCCCGCAGTCCCTGGGTTCTGGACTGCTGAAGTTGTCGAAGGCTTCTGGACGGACGTGCAAGAGGAGCAGGCGCGTACTTTCCAGCGAATCAGTGATGTCGACCTTCGGAAGGCCTCAATCCACTTTTTCTGTCCCATTAGTGGAGCCATGCGAATCAAAGGAGTTCCTGGTGCGCCACCCGCTTCTGTTGCAGAAGCGACTCTTGCGAATCCGCAACTGATTCGACTTGTGGGTTCAGAGAAAACATTCACTCGGATAACGCAAGAGGGTCAGAGAGCTATCCAACGATTCGCAGCCTCCAACATCGCAAACACTATCCAACGGAGCGTTTTGAGCCAGTCAATCACGGATCTTGATCTCGCACCTGGTTTGAAGATCAGAGCTCCTGAAACGAGAATGTTGCCCTTCATACTTACAGGTGTATGTGCAATCATCGGCGCAATAGGCGGATCTCAATGGGCTGGTGCAGTTGGTGCTGCTGTCTGCGCTGGCTTCGGAGCAATGATCGGCATCATGTACGCGCTTATTGAAAGAGGCGCTTAAGAGAGGAATCGAGCATGTCTCAAAGCATCGCCGTAATAGGTTTCCAAAAGCGAGATGATAAACTGGTTGTGGAACATGAGGCTGTGCTGAAGCTGGCGGATTCCATTCGATCGTTCATAGCCAGTATCCGTTTTCTATCTCCGGATCCTTGGCATAAGAAAGGTTTCGAGGGCTTAGTATCCAATTTTCAGGGGCGTCTACTCGTAACCGGAGGCATGGTAAATGTTCTCAACGTGCTTGTTGATCCGAAGACAGGCAAACCAGTTCCATCAGCCGCTCAATCTGCGCAGACGCAAGCGAACCAGCCGCTGCCACCGGCGAAGGAATCGCGTATCAACTGGTCGTATCTCATCGTAATAGTTATCATTTTGATGCTTGGTGTATTGACTTTTCAGCGAGTGCCAGTGAGTTCAACTAGCAACTCGACTGGAACTCAAATGTTCATGAACACGACTTACGGTTCCGTCATGCCGCCAGAGCTCCTAGTAGCAGGAATAGTAGGGGTTATCGGGTTGCTTGCCATTAATCCTGTTCTAAGTTTCCTTCAAAGACGCATAGAAGAGGCTCATGGCCCTGAGAGTTACCAGACTTGGGCAGCTGCGAAGCTACGGAAGATGATGGTGAAGTATCGTGGCGCGTTTGGTTTGTCGCCGTATCTTCAGATTCCATCAGAAGCAGCAAGACTATTCTCGGTTCCTGAGGAGACAATAATCAGTTCTGGCGGCGGCAGAGCATATTTCCGTTGGCTACTTTCAACTGAGTTCAATGCAACAGTCGCTGAAGTGCTGAACCTCGTCAACGAGGCGGCGTGGGGTCGCAGACACGAGTTTAACGAAGCAATCCGAGACATAGCGAAACCCGCATCAGCCGCACGTGCTCTACCTGTAGGTGCAGGAGCGATACAAGCTGGCGGCTGAGAATCCAGAAACCGAGCCTGAGCCGCAGCTAGATGAACCAGAAGCGCTCGCTCTCTCCGAGGCTGGGACGGACGAGTCTGATACTCTTGCTGACATCCCGGAAGAACAGATTCAGGATGCAGAGGTCGGAGTTCTGGAAGAAGAGCTCAAGACCCCCTACAATCGACATGTCAGACTGCTGTATTTGTGGGCTCGGCAGCTCATCATAGATGCCGGTGAAGGGCGCGGTGACATCACGGGCTTTGACAGGCGACTGATTCATCTGTCAGATATGATCCCAGAGTTGGTTGAGATAGGTGCAAAAGCCAGCAGTAAGCGTGACTCGTATTTCAGATTCACGGATATTTGTGATCCAATGTCTAAGGAAGTCGGTACGCCCAGTGACATTGAGGCAGAGCTTCTTCAAGCAGTAGGTGAAGATGTTTTCGTGGCGACGTTTGAGGGGCTTGTTGAGTTGTCGATGGAAGCACCGGTTCCACCTGAAGTAACGTCGAGGCTAATGGCGGCGTATCTGGGGTGGCAAAGTTATCTGGAGTCTTCTCTGCTCATCTTCAGCGGCCTCGTCTTGGCCTTGAAATATATCGGGAAAATGTCGAACAAGCCTGCATTGGAATTTAGTCATCCACTGACGGTTTCATGGGTTACTCACATGCGCTGGGAGATCTTGCGAGGTTTAGCATCAAAGAACATTGAAGAGAAGACACTCATTCAAGGCATATTCTACATCGGCTATGCAGTGTCTTGGGGAAAAATCGCAGAAGCTGAGGGAGTAGAGTTCATCACAGCATGCGTGACGAGACTTCAATGGGCTTGGATATTCACGCGCCTCGGAGCAGGATGGTTGGTGCATAATGAACGAGCCGCTCTAGCTTACCGGCAGGCTTTCGCTAGAATCTTCGGGCCTTCTGCCGCATTTTTCGAGAACGCTCCAACCGAGAAGAGTGTGGGCATACAGTTCCCGCCGCTCCCTACCCTTCTGATTAAGAATCCGAAGGTTCAGTATCCCTATGCTTTCTTCTTGGTTGATCGAACATCGTGGCTTTCGGGTATGAATGAGGTTCCGTACATGAAACCGCTTCGGAAGTTCTCGTTCAAGTCAGGGCAGACTTTTGCTTCTTTCATTCTGATCTTCGGGCCGCGAGGATCCGGGAAGACAGCGGTTTCGATGAGTTTAGCGATGCTCGCAATTTGGGATGGTATGACGGCTGTTGTGCTCAAGTCCGACTCCACTAATCAGGCAACTTACATGATGTTGCCTGCTTTCGAGATACCGGAGATTGAGTCATTTCTCCTGAACCGAATGGGGGTCGTGCCTCATCCTGCGCCCACGATGGTACTGAATATAATTCGCCCATCCCAGAGGCATCTCCTGAAGGCTGTGCCCTTCACACGATGGGATCGAGTTGTTGAAGTTGAAAATCCTGATAATTTCGATCTGGACTGGGGCATAGTCATGGATGCGCTCAAGAAAGTTCACGCTGAGTTTCCAATGGATCCTAAACCACGTGGAGCAGTAGTCGTGAATCGGAACTTGCAAAGGCAGATCAAGGGCTTGAGAGAGAACGAGGATCTCAAGATCAGCGCAAACCTCAATGGCTGCCTCAATCGGTGGCAGGAGCATCATCGGCTGCCAATGTTTCTGCTTAACGATGAAATCAGAGACATGGCGCCAGCCTTCATCATGGGTGGAAGTGCAGGGAAAGATACATCAAGAATGCAGGGGCAGTTCATTCAAACACTGATTGACGCGAGGCGGCTGAATTATTCGATGACAGGCAATACCGTACAGCCGCAAGATGTTGTTACAGCAGCGATCAACATGTCCTCAGACATATTCTTTCGTGATCTGCCGCCGGATCAAATGGATTTTCTACTAAAGAAGGGAAGTGGAGCAATTCAACTTCGAGATGATTCGGAACGGGATATTGTCTACTCCTTGAATGAGGCAAACGCGCTTGGTCCCCACTTGGAGTTTTGGTTCAATCGGGAGAAGCGCGAGATGAATCTCGCCTACTTGGTTCCGCCGCCGACGCATTTGGAGTCAACATCACGTGATCCCAAGACGGCGTTCCAGATGTGGGAGAAGCGTACAGGCAAGGACATCTTGGTGGACTACAAGGACATCAAGTGGGATGAAGTTACGATCGCCAAATGCCGTGGAGTCTCAGGAGCTCGCAGACCTAAGGCCGAAGAGGAATCAGCCGCTCCACAATTTCCGATACTCTGACTTGAGTTCGATAGTAAGGAGAACAGAATGAAGTGACAATCTTCTTTCTCACGGTCATGTTCAAAACAAAATTTGAGAAGTGGAGACGTTTTCCTCAGGATGCTCAGCCGATGCCGCCTGGGAGTTGGAGTGAGCTTGAAGGCATGATCTTAACTGCGTGTATGCGTGTGTTTCTTGATCCGCAGTTCAAGGGTCCACTGAAGTTTCGAGTGGAAGGTTCAGTTCCACTTGTGATGAAGAGGCGGGATCCCTTTGCGCGGAAGCCAAAGCCTGTTCATGTGATGCGTTTAATCGTTGAATTGAATCCGTTGCGTCGTTCAATCAAGGTATTGCAGTATATCTTCGCAGCAACTTATGGAACAATTCAGGACGATCTAGAGTCTGCATGTGGCTTGCCGGATAGGAGGCGACGGATGGGCGTGATTCGTGATGATATTCCCAGCTGGTTCAAGTCGGGGGCGTTTGATCCGACCAAGGTCCGGCGTATGCCGCAACCACAGAGGAACGAGTACGCGATCGCTAGGCCAACATTGGTAAGGCCTGAGAACCCGTATGGTATCTTGCCAAGAGTGGAACGCTACGAGTTTCCAGGCCGTCGGTAGGGTGCCTATTTTTCTCTTTGAGGATCATTGAAGCGAACTCTCTTCTGCCTATTGGTTTTCGTCGTACTCATGTTGCCGCTAGCGTATGCGAGTCCGTTGCCTATGAGTCCGTTGCCTATTTCCCGTAGTTTCGGTCCATTCACGGTGACTGTGAGTTCAATCACGTTTGCGGCTGATGGTCGTGGAGCGACGGTGTATGGTTCAGTACAGTCAAGTCTCTGGGCTGAAGTACATGTTCTCTCCGCTTATGCGCCGGTCACATCAACTCAATATCTGGGACGTGGAGACCTTCAAGGGATGCTGGTTCTGAAACCGAATGTTGCGACGGCCACATCGGTTGTCCTATCAAGTCCGTACACGATGGAGCAGCTTGGGCAGTTGAACATTCAGACTGTTCGGCTTCACGCGGAACTGCGGTACTGCGTACTTATGGGATGGTGGTGCGTCCCAATTCCATACTATCCGCTGCCCGCAGACACATCCATCTGGTGCGATTTCAGCAGTTGCACGGTGATCTATGATCGCGCCTTCAGTCTTTCGGAGCTTACCCAAATAGCTCAAGAATACGGGTCGGGGTAGGTGGAAACCAGTTTTGGAAGAAACCAAAAGGATAACTCTCCTGTTGAATCATCCCGCGTCTGATGAGATGACTCTCCATGTAAACAAGAGCAAGCATCATCATTCTTCTTCTTGGCCCATTGATACGATTCGCAAACTAGGCTGGGAAGACAAGGACGATGCGATCCTCTGCATCCACTACTGCTATGATGGTGACGGGAAGAATCCTGTTGGCGTTGTGATTGAGATGTCGCCGAATCAGCCAAAACCACCACCACCGCCCGAGACAAAGTCTCCGCCACTAGGAGGAGCGAAAGAGGTTTTGAAGTCCTTGAAGTTATGTGAAGCCTGCGGCCAACAGAACGAACAAGCAAATCTCCACTGCATCCACTGCGGCGCACCCTTCCCGAACCTACCGCCACTTACACTTACACCTGTAACTGCGCCTGCCGCTTAGCTCAGACAGTCGTTCTTGCATCCCAAACCGCGAAAGTACGACCTGCGATGCAGTTCAGCATTTTCATCATGATGTCCAGTCGAAGGGTGCACCACACGTGATAGCCATAACTCCCCACGTAATGGCCTATCTTGCTGTCGCCTATGTTCGTGTAGAACTTGCATATACAAAGGGCCCACTCCGTCATCAGCGCACCGATCGGAAATGTGATTTCTTCATTCTCGTGGCCCTTCGTGAATCTGAGATTCCCTCATTCTTTGTCGTGCCGAAGGCTATCGTAGGCACCAAGCGATGTATCACAGTGACCAAGGCTGGAAAATATCTGCAATATCTCAACGCGTGGGATGCTGTCATAGAAAAGGAGTTGCACCAATCGTGACTGTTGACAAGAGAGGGATCTGCATCAAGCGGGAGATGACGAATTGGATCTATGAGGCATCTCAAATCGCAGGTATGAGCCAGAATCGCACGATCGTTCGGATGCTCCAGATCGCGCGTGAAGACTTAGCGGCGTTTGATGATGCTTCGCTCAGGAGGATCCTGGGTGAACCTTGGCAGGTGGCGGGGAAGATGCCGGCGTTCGTGTGGAGAACTCAGAGACGAGCTCAGCCCCACTTGAGAACCAGAGTCACCATCAGGATGACGATTGCCGACAAACAGGCGCTGGGTGAACTTGCGAGGAAGCATCACACGACGATGTCCGTGATCTTGCGTCAGCCCCTTGAGAGAACAGCCGCAAAGGAGACTGCTTGAGATGAGCAAACAAGATTTGACTCTCAGATGGGAGCGCGATTTGAGACAGCTAAAAGATATCCGTCCTGAAGTGTATCACACCAGTCAGCGACTACTTCATAGAACGCTGGCAAAAGATAGGTATTCGGCTAGAGTGCTTATTGCTTCAATGTGTGCAGATGAGGCCAAACATTCGCATGGGGCCTCTCGACAACAGTTAAGACTGCTAGGGATGCGATTTCTACCACCCCAAAGTATGCAGAGAGACCTCCTGAGATGGAAGAAGGAGACTACTTGAGATGCCTCACCATATTTGTCCTGTTCATGGACCTGAGAAATGTTATGGGTCAGTTACTCGGAGCTGGAGGGAACAACATTTTTGCAGCAGATCCG
>JBAVVE010000277.1:0-3619 GCA_049697135.1 Bathyarchaeia archaeon
CTCGATGCCAACATTCTGGCTTGGTATCATGCTGATCATTGTTTTCTCGTTTAACCTGGGCTGGCTTCCGAGTAGCGGAGCAGTTGGGATGACGTTCCTCTGGGGGGGAAACCCGATTCTGGATCACTTGGCCCACTTGGCGTTGCCAGTCTTCGTACTCACGTACGTAAGCCTTGCAACCATCGTGAGGCTGGTAAGAAGCAACATGCTGGAGGTCCTCAGACAGGACTACATCCTTGCTGCGAGGTCGAGTGGCCTGTCCGAGAGAACCGTGACCTACAGATATGCCCTCAGAAACGCCATCACTCCGGTTGTAACGATTCTTGCTCTAGCATTTGGCGGCGCTCTCGCAGGGGCGCCGGCGACAGAGACTGCTTTCAGCTGGCCTGGCCTAGGATTCGCCTTTGCACGAGCGGCGCTCGTCCTTGACATCCCACTCGTGCAGGGCATTACGATCGTCATCACTCTAATGATCCTGGCCGCGAATCTGATCATGGATCTGACGTATGCGATGCTTGACCCTCGAGTGAGAGTTGATTAGGTATGTCAAACTTGCAATCAGAAAGCCAAGTCGAACAAACGAAACAGCAGTCAGGTGGTCGCCGCAGGTCTGCGTCCCAATGGGCCGTGGCTTGGCGAAGATTCAAACGGAACAAGTCAGGTCTCGCCGGAATGCTCATCGTGGGTTTCTTTGTCTTTGTAGCGCTTGCCTCGGCCTGGATAGCCCCATTTCCCGCAAGGAGCTACGCTGGACTCTACTCAGGGGCAGCCGGTTCTCCTCCGTCGTGGGAGCACCCGTTCGGAGTTGAGCCATCAGGGATTGATGTGTTTAGTGAGGTCATTCATGGAACTAGGAATGATCTCTATGTCGGTCTCGGAGCTACTCTTTTGACTGTTCTGATCGGTGTCACAGTGGGTGCACTCGCAGGATATTTCCGAGGAATGGTAGCAGACATCATTCTCGGGATCACACAGGTTTTCTTGGTCATTCCGGCGCTGCTGCTGATTCTCCTCTTTGCAAGGATCTTCGCGGCGCTTGTGTTTGCTGGCCTCGGACTGACCTTGATTGTGCTGATCTTGGGCTTCTTCGGTTGGTCAGGCGTCAGCCTTCTAGTCCGCGGAGAGATACTCAGGGTCAAGGAACTTGAATTTGTTCAGGCAGAGCGTGCGCTTGGAGCCAGCACATTAAGAATCATGTTTCGGCATATCGTGCCAAACGTTCTCTCTCCCGTTATAGTTGTGTCAACACTCAACATTGCCGGCTACATCCTTACCGAGGTTGTCATTAGTTTTCTCGGGTTTGGAGATCCCAACACTTCGACCTGGGGGCTTCTGATCAATGAAGGATTCACATACATTCGTACACAGTGGTGGGTATCGTTCTTCCCAGGACTAGCGGTTGTCTTTTGCGTCCTTGGCTTCAATCTCATGGGCGACGGCTTGTCAGATGCACTGAACCCCCGGTTGCGTGAATGAGTCATGCATGACAGCCTGCTCGAGATACGTGACCTCAAGACCTACTTCTTCACCGAAGCCGGCGTAGTGAAAGCTGTTGACGGTGCAAACGTGGACGTCAGGCCAAGAGAGACCGTTGGGCTTGTTGGAGAATCTGGTTCCGGGAAGACAGTCACGGCTCTCTCTGCTCTTCGGATTATTCCCAAACCAGGCCGGATTGTCACGGGCTCAATTGTGTTCGATGGGGAAGACGTGCTCGCGAAGAGCGAAGAAGAGATGCGCAAACTGAGAGGGCCAAAGATGGCGATGGTTTTCCAAGATCCATCTTCCTCGCTGAATCCCCTATACACCGTGGAGAAACAGCTGTCTGACATACTGACGCTCCACCGCAAGCTCTCGAAGAGAGAAGCTTCCCAGAGAGCCGAGTACCTGCTTGACTTGGTGGGGATCCAAGACCCCAGGACGCGACTCAAGGCCTATCCGCACGAGTTGAGCGGGGGAATGAAACAACGAATTGCAATTGCAAGAGCGCTTTCATGCGAGCCCGCTCTTCTCTTTGCAGACGAGCCAACGACGAATCTAGATGTGACTGTCCAAGCCCAAGTATTGGAATTGATGAAGAAACTCCAACATGATCTGGGCATGTCGATGGTAATGATCACCCACGACATGGGCATAATTGCTGACATGACCGAGCGGGTCACGATAATGTATGCGGGCAGGGTCATGGAGACAGCTGACACAAAGACGGTATTCCACGAACCCAAACACCCATACACCGAAGCACTCCTCGCAGCTGTTCCCAGGGTGGATCAAAGGAAGGTTCTGGAGGTAATCCCTGGCAATATCCCGAATCTTATCGAACCTCCGCCTGGGTGTGTCTTCCACCCAAGGTGCAAGTATGCCAAGCAGGTATGCATCGATAGTGTGCCATCACTCGAAGAGGTGGGGGAGAACCACTGGGCAACTTGCCATCGGTGGAAAGAGATCAAACTGCGAGGTGTATAGCGATGCCTCAACCTCTTTTGGAAGTACATTCTCTATTCAAACACTTTGATGTCATACAGCGCGGGATTGTTGGACGCAAGAAAGTTGGAATCGTCCACGCCGTGGATGGCATAAGCTTCGACATCCAGCGTGGAGAAACCGTTGCCCTGGTTGGAGAAAGCGGATGTGGCAAGACAACAGCGGCTAAGGCAATTCTCTACCTTGAGGATCCGACTTCTGGAGAAGTTTCCTTCGACGGAGTGAATGTGTTCGAGACTTTCAAGTCAGGTGACAAGGCGACCCGCCTGAAACTGCGCAGGAGCATGCAGATGGTCTTCCAGAATCCCTACGCCTCACTGGATCCTAGAATGACAATCTACGACATAGTCAGCGAGGCATTCCTTGTTCACAAACATGTGCCAAAGGAGAAGTGGAAGGACCGCGTCTACGAAGTCCTCAAAATGGTCAACCTAGAGGAGTACCATGCAGAAAGGTACCCACACGAGTTCAGCGGAGGACAACGTCAACGTATCTCAATTGCGCGGGCCCTGGCTGTGGAACCGGCCTTTATCATATGTGACGAGCCTGTCTCATCACTGGACGTCTCAATACGGGCACAGATCCTGAACCTGCTGTCAGAGCTCCAGAAGAAACACGGCATATCGTACCTCTACATATCACACGACCTCAGTTCCGTTAGGCAGATCAGCCACAGAGTAGCGGTGATGTATCTCGGCCAGATCGTCGAGCACGCGAACACAGACGACCTGTTCGGGAAGAAACTGCATCCCTACACCCAAGCTCTAGTCTCCGCAGTCCCTATTCCGGATGTCGAGAAGAAGATAATGAGAATTCTGTTGCCAGGCGAGGTCCCGAGCCCCATAAACCCGCCTCAGGCCTGTAGGTTCCATCCGCGCTGCAAGTATGCGAAGGACATCTGCAAGACGGTGGAGCCGAAACTAGAGGAATACGAAAGTGGGCACTTTGCCGCGTGCCACTATGCAAAGGACTTCCTTTAGGACGAGGGACTAGGACAACGTTCGGCCTAAGGAAGCTAAGGGTCCTCGCGGCAATACTGCTCTCTCTGGGTATTGGAGCAGTAATCGTGGGCATGGTCCTGCCAGCGTACAAATAGCCACAAGCTTTCACGACATCCGGGCCCAACGTCACGTTTACT
>JBAVVE010000278.1:0-6203 GCA_049697135.1 Bathyarchaeia archaeon
CTGGTGGACCATGCCCAAGGGCACTGAGCTGATCGATGTCGCGTTGGGGAAAGCGCCTGCCGATCTTGTCATCAGAGGCGCCACACTTGTCAACGTCTATTCGCGGGAACTATGCTCGAGGACCACGATAGCAGTCAAGGGCTCAAGGATTGCCTCCGTAGGCGACCTCGAACCGTCGATCGCCGCGAGCACCGTAGTCATCGATGCAAGCCAGCTCTGTGCTGTTCCCGGTTTGATTGACGGTCATATACACATCGAGAGCACGATGCTGGATCCCGTGGAGTTTGCGAAAGTCGTGATTCCGAGAGGAACCACCGCGGTCATGATTGACCCACATGAGATCGCCAACGTGCTCGGCGTTGGAGGTGTTCGACTCATGCTCTCGCGGACAGAGGGCATCCCTCTGAAAGTGTACGTTCAAGCACCATCATGCGTCCCATCCACGATCAACCTCGAGACAGCCGGCGCAAAGATCGGACCAAAGGAAGTCCAGAGGATGCTCAAGTGGCCAAGGATCGTCGGGCTCGGTGAAGTCATGAATTATCCAGCAGTACTTGCCGGCGACCGCAAACTTCGCCTCATGATACAAGAAACACAAGAAGTACGGAAGGTCGTCGAAGGGCACGCGCCCGGCCTGCTGGGAAGAGAACTGAATGCGTATCTTTCTGCAGGAATCGTCGGGGATCATGAAAGCACAACCGCGCAAGAGCTGGTGGAGAAACTGCGTCTCGGCTGTGTTGTGGAGATAAGGGAGGGATCCACATCACACAATCTCGCAACCCTCATCCGCGCCTTGAAGAGTCACAACCTCAGTACGAGACATGCTGTCTTGGTCTCTGACGACCGTCACGCGGGCGACCTCATGAAGCTCGGCCACATGAACTACAATGTAAGAAGAGCGATTGAGGAGGGCCTCGACCCGATCGACGCCATCACGATGGCAACACTGAACACGGCAGAGCATTTCAGAGTCGACACAGAGATCGGTGGAATAGCCCCAGGCAAGCGCGCTGACATCATCCTCACACCTGACATCTCGAAGATGAGGGCCGAAGCCGTGATCGCAGACGGAAAAGTTGTCGCAAGAAATGGCATCCTGTTGGTCAAGATACCTTCACCCCGCTTTCCACCATGGTCGCTCAGGACAATTCACTTGAAACGGCGGCTCCAGCCCAAAGACTTCGTTGTCAGATCCAAGACAGAGAACGGCTCCGCACGAACATTGGTGATAGAGACATCCGGCGAGGTCCTGACCAAGAAGACAATCGAAGACCTACCAGTCAGAGACTTTCAGATCCAAAACGATCTTGAACGCGACATTCTCAAGATCGCAGTCATTGAGAGACACAAACGCACGGGCAACATAGGCCGAGGATTCGTGAAAGGCTTCGGCCTCAAGGCTGGAGCAATATCGAGCAGCGTCGCCCACGACAGCCACAACATATGCGTTGTCGGAACCAACGATTCCGATATGGTTGCGGCGGCAAACGAGGTCGCGAGACTTCAAGGTGGCCTAGTCTCGGTCAAGGATGGCACGGTACTTGCAGAGCTACCTTTGCCATTTGCAGGTCTGATGTCGACGCAATCGATCGAGGAAGTGAACCAGGTTGAGAAGCAGTTGTCCGAAGCAGCAAAGAACTTGGGCTGTGCGTTTGCATCACCCTTCATGGTCATGTCATTCCTGTCTCTTGCCGTGATCCCTGAGGTTCGTCTGACGGACAAGGGCATTGTAGATGTGAGCGCAGCGAAGTTCATCCCGGTAGTCTGCCAGTGATGTTGACCAGAATACTGCTTACGCCGTAATGTCGAAGTTGCAATCAAATCGAACAGTCAGAAGGGCATCGGAAAATCTGCTGCTCTGTAAGGGGACAGGTTTTAACGCCGCTTCGTGCTCCTCTCACACGATCTGATTTGTCGAAATCTCTCGATCCTGAGACAGAAGGACGAGCACTCGTGTACTTAGACAATGCAGAGACGACTAGACTAGATCCGGCTGTTCTCGATTTCATGAAGGATTTCATGGTCGACAAATACGGTGTACCCGCTGGCGAATTCGGCTATGGGCTTGAGGAAGAAGCTGGCGAAGCCATCGAGCAAGCTAGAGAGAGGATTGCCAGAAGAATCAACGCGAGCCCAGAGGAAATCATCTTCACTTCAGGCGGAACCGAAAGCAACAACATAGCGATCCTTGGAGCCGCACTATCCAGCTACCACAAGGGTAAACATATTGTCACAAGCAAGATCGAGCATACATCGGTTCTCCGGATCACTGACAAGCTCACCACGCAAGGATTCGAAAAGGTCCTACTTGATGTTGATCGCGAAGGCTTCGTCAATCCGGCCAATGTGAAAGCGAACCTAGGCGACGCGCGGCTAGTGTCCGTCCAGCATGGCAACCAAGAAATCGGAACACTGCAAGATGTGGCCGTGATCGGAGGGATCGCCAGAGAAAGCGGGATTCTGTTTCACTGCGATGCAGTCCAGTCATTCGCCAAGGAGAGGATTGATGTCCAAGCGATGAAGGTTGACCTGCTTTCAATCTCGTCGCATCTGATCCATGGGCCGAAAGGTGTGGGTGCGCTTTATCTTAGAGACGGAGTCAAACTCGAACCCGTTCTCTACGGTGACGACAGAGAGAAAGGATTGAGGCCTGGAACCCCGAACGTCGCAGGAATTGTTGGCTTCGCAAAAGCCGTGGAGCTCATGACAGATCAGGACACGGTTAGGATGCGAGGGTTGAGAGATGAGTTGACCGAGTCGCTCTTGGCGATCTCAGACTCCCGTCTGAACGGGCCGAGAGGCGAAGGTAGACTCTGCAACAACGTCAACATCTCTTTCAGATTCGTGGAAGGCGAGGCGATTCTCATGCACTTGGACCTAAGGGGACTTGTCGTGAACACTGGTTCAGCGTGCTACAGTCAGAAACTCGAACCAAGCCATGTCATCCGAGCCATCGGAGGAACACTCGAAGAATCCCATAGCTCAACCCGTTTGAGCCTCTCAAAGTGGACGACTCGGCAAGATGTGGCCTACGCAACCGAAACGGTCAAACAAGTCGTCGAGACTCTTAGGGGTCATAGCCCACTTGCAAGGAAGGCCTCTCAGAGGAGGTAGCAACTATGCCGGAAAGCACTTTGGCGAAGAGGTTCGGGTATTCCGAGAAAGTGATGGATCACTTCAAGAACCCGAGAAATGTCGGCGTCATGGAGAATCCGGACGTCACCTCTAAAGTTGGGAGCGTCGCCTGTGGTGACCTGATCAAGCTGTACTTGAAGTTCGATCCCGACAAAGATCAGATTAAGGACATAAAGTTCGAGTCGTATGGATGCGCCGCCAACATTGCCACAAGCTCAATGATGACCGAGATGGTGAAAGGCAAAACAATCGACGAAGCTAGGAAAGTCACCTTCAAAGACATATCAGAAACACTCGGCGGGCTGCCGCGAATCAAACTGCACTGCGCCGTGCTCTCGCGGCAGGGGCTCGAGACTGCTTTCCTCAAGTACGAAGCGAAGAGAGGACGCGTTAAGATAGACGAGGTATTCGTCAACAAGATTCTGCGCGGCGTACTTGATCCGATTCAGGGAGTTGACATAGTCTCCGCCAAGATACTTGAGAGCATCACAGTGGAACAGGGCAAGAAGATATCGCTCGGTTTGAACGCGAAGACTGACAGTGAACTCGCAAAGAGCCTCAAAGAAGACATCCGCGACGCCTTCGAAGGCCTAGACATCGAGCTTGACCTGAAATTCAAAGACTAGCTTTCAGAAGTTCAGACGTTTCCCGTTCAACGTCAGGATTGTCTGCATGTGAACCGTCTTTTCTAGAGTGTTGTGTGCGTAGCACATCGACTCTGCTTCCCGAGCAATTTCCCTGATTGCGTCCTCAGTGGCGGGGCTTTCTATCGTGATATCGTAGATCATATCCGTGAAGGCTCCACCCATTCGCCTGTCGAAATGCCCACGAGCAACAGCCTTCATCGAGGTCAGAGGGACGGATTTCGCGATGGCAAGTTTCGCGTATTGTGTCATGAGGCATGATGCGGCACCTGCCACAAAGTAGGCAAGTGGTGGAAGCCCCCGGTCCGTTCCGCCCCTCTCGGGTGGCTCATCAATTGTGAAGCTGAAGCGGCCGAACGAGGCTTGGAAGCATAGTTGCTCGATCAGTTGGATGTCAATCCTCTGGGTTCCAATCCTCGACTCACTGAGGCTCCTGCGTTCACTGTCCTCGTTCCTTACGACAACGGCTGAGTCTGGAATTGTTTTCAAAGAACTCACTCATACAAGTGGCGAGTGTTCCTGTTATCGCCAGTATCTCACGTCGGTCTATAAGGACTCACGGCCTCAACACGCATCTGTCTAGACGAATTCCTTCTCTTCTACGAAGCCGCCGTGCCAGCTGTGATACCAGACATCCCCCGAGTATCCGTTCACACTGAGCATCCCGATGATTCTGCCGTCCTGTTCAAAGTCGATCGTGTAGTAGCCATAGAAACGAGCAATACCTTCCATATGTGCTCCCGGAAACCTCTGAGAGAGATAGCTTTCGGCGATTGAGCGAGCATCCCGCTCACTCAGCGGCATCTGGCCCAACGTACCAGACTGCCAGTTCACTCCCATCATGCCCCGCATCATGCTGTACTTTGTGTTCCACATCATGTTGGGTCCAGGCTCCGGCACGACGACGCCAGCCATCATGCTACGATGCATCATGTTGTCGCCCATTCCCATGCCGCCCCCCATGATTCGCGAAGACGGCGCCTGCTTCCAGATCAAGAGTTCAAATGCTCTTGTACCCGTGTTCTTCTCGTATACGACAGCGTAGAAGTTGTTGTCAAACTCCATGACCTCCAAGAGTGCTAGATCGTTGTTGCCGATCGAGGTTATGTAGTTCTGAAATTGCGTGACAGCTTCGTCGAATGAGATCGGAGCGTTTCCCGTGCGCAGTCTCTGTCCCATCATGCCGGGGTTCCATGAACTGCCAAGTCCATACCAGTATGTGGGATTGTATGAACCTAAAGCAGCATAGATTGGAAACGCTAGGATTCCCACGATTCCGACCGCTGTGAGGACCAGGGCGATTGTGCGTCTGTTCAAGATGAGATTCCACTCGACATTGAATACAGGCAGCCGTGAGACCACCTTAAGGCTGGACCGAGCAAGAAAGGAAGAATACTGAAACACAAGTTCTCAGGATGCAAAACAACTCAAGCCATCTCTTGCCAAAGACAAGATTTCCATGCCCGTTCTCCGGTTCTTTTAGGTTGGAATCTTGGATCTCGTATCGTCAAAATGTTGCCTGCTGAGTCCCTATACGTTCATATCGAGGTTTGACTCGAACGAACGGGCTTGCACAAACATGAAAGTCCGAGAATGATAGATGGCGTGATTACCGATGATGCTTGCACTCAGGAAACGATCAACGCTATTCGCACTGATCGCAGTCTGTATGCTCTTGGCCACCTCAGTTCAAGTGTTCGCGCAGAGTCCAACCGAGACTTTCACGTATGACATGACTTTCGACCACGACGGCCTGACTACGGTGGAGATACTCTACGACAGTGGTTTCGCTGGTTCAGGCACCTCATGGGTTGCGATCCCGAAGGACTTCACCGAGACAGTTGTAAGCCCGGTGAAGGGCAAGATTACGTCGATGATCCGCATACCGTACCGTGTAGGCGGCAGTGGCTACGTCCATTCATTCTATGACAACTTGACATTCTCCTATGCTTCCAGCGACGAGCCATTCTCAATGCGTGCCACGTTCAACATGTCCAATGGAGCGATGATTGTCGAACCGAACGGCTTCTTCTTCTCTCCGCAGATCGGTACGCCACCTTCTGCCAGAGTGAAAGCGAGACTTGTGTTTCCTGACGGCGTGGAGAGCCTGAGCGAGATCGAGCCGAATCCGATACGAATCGATAGCGCCGGTTCGCGAATAGAGGCCCAATTCAACCTTGATCCGGAATCAAGAATCGCAGTCACGTTCAAAGTATCATGGGCTAAGCAGACAAGCCATCTCCATGAGGACCGAATAGATGCTGATGTGCCGAGTCGGTATGCGGGCTTGGGCGAGAAGATTGTCGCGCTCTACAGGAACGCCGTCCCGCTGATGAACGATCTCTTCAATGATACTCTGGACCGGATCATGGTGAGATTCTTCGCGCCGCTTAGCCTGCCAGATCTGAGTGTGGGCGGCTACAC
>JBAVVE010000279.1:0-5472 GCA_049697135.1 Bathyarchaeia archaeon
GAGTAGGTCGCATTCATCCTAGGACCGGAGCCTGCGTCTATCCGCCTTTCTTGTACGGTTCCATCAGAGCAGCGGGAGCCTCTGCACGCCTACCTAGGATCGGGATCAAGGCAATGATGGTAATGTAGGGAATCATGTTCAGGAAGAAGTACTTGATCGGGACTCCTATGGCTTGCACGCCAAGCTGCAGGGAATCTACGAAGCTGAAGATTATCAACGGCAGGAAGATACGGTAGGGCTTCCATTTGCCAAAGTAGATCATCGCAAGTGCGATGAAGCCCTTGCCAAACGTTACATTCAAAATGAAGGTACTTAGCAGTGATATCGTGAAGTACGCACCCCCTACCCCGGCAAACGCAGCGCCGATAAGCACCGCGAGATATCTGATCTTGTAGACGTCAACTCCCATTGTCTCTGCTGCTCTAGGGTTCTCGCCCACAGCTGTGATTTTCATGCCCAAATTCGTCTTGCTCAGGAAGAAGGCCACAACGGGAATGAGTGCAATAGAGATGTAGACAAGTGGGTTTTGGTCAAAGAATATCCTGCCAATCACCGGAATTGATGTAAGAACCGGGATGTTCATGTCGCCAATTATTGGCACAGTGGGTGTTGTGCCAACGGCAAAGAAGGCCCGATAGAGCGTATCCGAGAGGCCTAGGCCGAAGAGCCAGAGTCCGAGTCCAATGACAACCTGGTTAACGCGCAGATTGACCGCGAAAAACGAAAAAACCAATCCCAGGATAAGAGAGACCCCTATCGCGCCAAGTATTCCCAACCACGGGTTTCCAGTCATGTAAGTCACATCAAAGGCTGTGAAAGCCGCCATGAGCATTATCCCCTCGACACCGAGGTTTAGCACCCCAGACTTCTCTGCGACCAACTCGCCCAAGCTGGCAAAGAGGATCGCCGGTACGAGTTTCAGAGTCTGATACAGAATCGCTTCCACGAATAGAACATCGACCATGGTTGTGTCACTTTTTCCTAATCGTCATGAGATACTGGCCGGCTGCTAGACTGAAGAGGATGATGCCTTCTATCGTGTACACGAGTGCAAAAGGCACTCCTGCTGCGCTCTGCATTGCCTCTGCGCCAACGACGAAGTAACTGATCACCACAGCTGCTATCGTGGTGCCTATCACAGAGGCCCCACCTAACATTGCAACTATTATCGCAATGAACCCATAACCCGACGGATATCCCGGGTCGAGAGTGAAAATCACTCCGCTCACATGCACTGCTCCTGCAAGTCCCGCCATCGCGCCACTGAGGAGCAATGTGAGCATGATGATTCTTGGGATCCTAATCCCCGCGTATCTCGCGGCCTGCAGGTTTCTACCCACAGTTCTCACTTGAAGCCCAAAGGACGTTCTTTCAGTGAGTAGGTAGAAAATTACAACCAAACCGGCGGCGATCACGATTCCAAGCCCAAGTCTTGTCTGAGGGAGGATCTTGGGGATTCGCAACTCTGGAGGCAGTATGTCAGATATCAGATATCCAAACGATGCTTTTCCACGAATTGGTCCATCCAGAGCGTAAAGCAGGAAGTTGGATGCAATGAGATTCAGCAATAGCGTGACTATGATCTCGTTCGCTCCAAATCTTGCCTTGAGAACCGCGGGAACAACCATCCAAATGAGGCCGCCTGCTGCCCCAGCCAGCATCATAAGCACGATTCTCAGTAGCGGTGGAACCGAGGTCAAGTAGAACGCAGCTGCTATTGCCATTACGCTTCCAACAATGTACTGTCCTTCTGCGCCCACGTTCCAAAGCCCTGCTCTCAGTCCAAGGGCTATTCCCAAACCCATTATGAGAAGAACGGTAACTCGGACGAATATCTCGGCAAAACCATACGTACTTGATATCGGACTCAACAAAAGGGAGATTGTGGCGAGTCTCAGGTTTCCGCCGATCACGGCGATTAGACCTAGGCCCGCCAATATGCCTACGGCTAAGGCGAGGGCGTTGAAGCCCACGCCACGCAGTCTAGCTAGACTTTGCACTCTGGTTTGTCCGGGTTGTCGAAGCAAGCGATGTCGAGTGTGAATGGCATTGACACGCCATTTCGTAGGTTGTACTCCTCCTGCAGTAGCCAAGTTTGCAGATCTGCGGACACAGCACTGCCGAACGCGCCTAGAGAGACCATGCCGGAGAAGACGTCTGCTTGCAGCCACTTGTTCTTGTAGTCGCCTCGGACGTAGTCAAACATCGCTGTGAGGTAGCATATGTCCCAACGCACGACAATGTTCTGAGCGATGTGAGCTGGGTCCAAGTGAGCCGCATCAGCGTAGACTCCTGTCATCTGGACGTTCTTCTCTTTGGCTGCTTGCCTGACACCAACGTCAACTCCGTCTCCACTGCTGAAGAGGAAGTCAACGCCTTGGTCGACCATCTGTTCTGCTGATTTCTTGGCTCCGGCGACGTCAGCCCACGAGAATGGCATCCATGTCTCGAGGAACGTGACCTTCGGGTTGACTTGCTTTGCTCCTCTCTTGAAGGCCTCGTGTGCACCCCATATGGATGGCACTCTGCCTCCACCGATCAAGCCAAGCTTGTTGCTCTGCGTCATCTTTCCTGCAAGAAGGCCCATTAGGTATCCGCCGTCGGCCATGTACCACCAGACATCGTACACGTTCTCTGCTCCTTTGAAGCAATCAACGCATACGAACAGTGTCTTGGGGAACTGTGGGGCAATCTTGAGGAACATGTCCTGGTACTGTATGCCTTGCCCGATGATTATGTTGAATCCCTTTGATGCCCAGTCAGTAGCGACTGGCTCTGCCTTGGTTCCGTCGAAGAGATTCTCTGCTGTGGAAAGTTCGAATCCGAACTGTTCCTTCAGCAGTTTGATCGAGTAGTCAGCTTGGTAGTTCCATGAGTAGTCCTCAGGTGTTATTGGCATTATTAGACCGATCTTCAGCTTGGAGAAAGCAGTCGCCATCTCAGCAGTCACCGTTGTCGTTACTGTCGTGGTGACTTGTCCAGTTGGTGCTGGAGGCATCACCATTGGCGCAGCTCCGATGCCGATGACAAGTCCGATGATTAGTGTTACGATCATTCCGACCGCTGCTGTTGTTTGATTCATTTTTCATCGACATTGGAAGGCGCTCTGTTTGCATTAAAAGCTTTGCTAGCTTGCCAACTTCGCCAGAGGCTCTTTGATGCTCATTGAACGGAACCGTCGCGTTTGGGCCAGAGTTGCGAGAGACTTCTCCCTCTGCTTCGAGAACCCGAAGCATAACCGGAGCTGTTTCAGAGCTGAGGGAATTGAGACAGACTCGTTCCTACGTCGTGATGTCTGCACGTATTGCGCTATGAAGTATTGACAGAATTGACGTGGCGGTTGATGGTATGATCTCTATCTATGCTTTTCTGAGGAAGCTGTTGATCTCTTCTGCGATCTTTTCCAGTTTGAACCCGGGCATGTCGAAGCCCGCGCCAATCATGCGAGGCGCTTTGGTCCCAGTTTCCTTGATCATTGAGGTCAGTTCTTCCATGAAGATACCGGGCTTCTTTGTCAGCGGATAGTTCGTCATTTCCTCTTCTGGGATCTTTGGTGGACCGCCCCAGTTCTTGCTCGTTCCTGACCACCTCACTCCACAAGATGGGCTGCCGTCTAGGCCGATGATTACTACTTTGTATCCTTCCTTCTGGTACTCTACTGTCTGTGACACAATAGGTTCCAATATTCTCCTGCAGTGGTTTCGGAAGCCTGGTGTGTCGTATTGCTCTCTTACGTACCACCATCTCCTCGTCCCGGAAAAGGTTGTCTCGGGACAAGGAAGTTGGACTACTCCAAAGTCGTTGGCATGCAGAATGTCGATCAGAGGCTTTATCATGTCTGGGAAGAAAGCGAAACCATTCACCTTTGCGTTCTGATTAAGCAGACAGTGAGCGACTATCGCGACCTTCTTTGACCTTTTGTCCTCTATCAGAACCAATGTGGATCACCGCGTGATAGGCCAGCCTTGATTTGTATCTAACGGTCAACTAGTCGAGTTTCCGCGAAAGCCTAACGAAGATGTACAACATCAGCAGCATACAACGGGATTACGGCGCCGCCATTCAGACGCGCCATGAGTTGTCCGTCATCTCCGAGATCCAGAGCCTCGCACATGAACCGTCCTTCATTTGTTGTGACTCGCACTTTTCTTCCGAGCGTGGAGCAGAGTCGTCTTGCTTCGCCCAGGAGTTCAGTCGTGTGTCCGGATTCGAATCTGCGGTATGAATGGTCCATCTCTTCGATGATCCTTCTCGTCAACAGGTTCCTGTCGATGTCTCGGCCGAGCTCATGGCTGAGTGAGGTTGAGGTTCTTCGAATTGTTCTTGGAAACCGCATGGTGTTGATGTTCGCGTTGACGCCAATTCCGACGATTAGACGGCGCAGTTTGTTGCCTTCGTAAGTTGCTTCAGCTAGCATACCTGCGACTTTGCGGGATCTGATAGTCAGATCGTTTGGCCATTTGATGAGGGACGAGATCTTGGTCACATCGTAGACTGCTCTGGTCACTGCTGCCCCAAAGGCGAGTGTGAGGATTTGATGCGATCTGGGCCAACTTGGCCTCAGCAACACTGACATCCATATCCCGCCCGTAGGGGAGAACCAGCTTCTGGACAGTCTCCCCCTTCCTGTCCGTTGGGTCTCGGCCAACAATACAGTTCCATCTTCTGCCTCGTCTTCGAGTCTCTTCAACTCGTCTTGAGTTGAGCTCACGTGAAGCCTCCACTCGATTCTCCGCCCAATCCTTTCTGTAGTCAGATCTGCCGTGAGTTGCTGTGCACCAATGGGCCGAAACGATAGGCGTTCCACCATGCCTGCTCGGGATAGGCGCAGTGGGTATCCAAGTTTCTTGAGCTCATCCAATGCTCTCTTGGCTTGGTTAGGTGTGGCTTGGGTGAGAGAGGCTAGCCCGCTTAGCGGGATCTTGCGTTCATTTCCGAGAAAGATGACGTCAGCAACCGCTGATTCCAACTCTGAATGTGGGCTCAAGGCCGACTAGCTGCGCCACCCATACTACTTGAAAGCACTGCATTTGGGCAGTATATTCGGCTTGAGCTACGCAATCGACCGGACACATACGGAGTCTCTCAGATTCGGATTGTGGAGTCAGAGAACAAGTCACGAGGACATTCGAAGACTTTCGAGCTGAGTTCCAATCCTATCGAGCGAAGCCTGAGCCCTTCTGGTAGAAGTCCGAGAAAGCCTCGAGTGGAGTACAGATAATCATTCGCGGGAGGGTCGAGACGCTACGTGTTCAGCGGGGGCTTGCTGGATTCTGCGAATTCATGACTCACAGATCCGCATTCCCTGACATGGACGGAGGGAAGGACCCAGACGACAGTGCGATGCTGGATACAAGGTGATTGATGGAGGTCCTTCCGCGTCCACAGGGAAGACTTGACATCCGACTCAGTTTTGTATGAGAGCTTCAGCTACGCACTCGAATTGCTTCCTCAAGTCGTGTTGCGATGAGC
>JBAVVE010000280.1:0-5055 GCA_049697135.1 Bathyarchaeia archaeon
AGCGTGGACAGTTGTCTTGACCATAATGGGGCGAGCGCAAGCTCCCGACTTTAGTCGTGGAGTAAGCGAGCTTAAAGCTGATCTCTTGAGATGAATACGTGCGCAGATTGGAAAATGAACCGAACTAACATGGTCCTTCTCATGCCAACCTGTGAGCAGGATCAGCAGCTCCGTAGCCTTGCGGAAGCATCAGCGCGACTATGGAACCTAGCCAACTATGAGCGACGACAAACACTCTTCAAAGGCCAGCGAGCCTTCACCTACGCGCAACAATGCAAACACTTCAAAGACACGAGCGCATTCAAGCAGCTTGGCACATGCAAAGCCCAAGCACTCCTCATGAAACTTAGAGAAGCCTGGGGAAGCTACTATGCTCTGAAACATCTCGAACGACTTAGCCAGCTGCCATCGCACATAAGATGCGTACGTCCACCACGGTACATGAAAGACCGTCAGACGCGTAGGCTCGTGGCGGAATCAATCTATGTCCGCAACGACGGATACAAGCAACAGGAAGACGTCCTCACACTCTCGAAGGGTCTCCGTGTTCCCTTCAAGGCAGGCGACCTCTGGGTTGGCAAACAGGGTAGGCTTGAACTCCACTACGACCGACTACGCGGAAAATGGTATGGGCACATTCCAGTAAGAGTCAAGTGGCCCCGTAAGGGTAAACCACATCAACCGACGCGGAAACGTGCGTCCATCGACCTTGGAATATGCAACCTAACCACATGCGTAGTCGAAGGCGGCGACAAAGCCTACATCTACTCTGGACGGGCGGTGCTGAGTGATTGGCGGTACTGGACGAAACAAATCGCCTCATACGAGTCCACGTTGAAGAAAACAAACGGATACAACAGTTCGAAGCATCTCAGCAGGCTCTATCGGACACGCAGACGACGACTGAACCATGCAGTGAAATCAATGCTTCGAGACCTCTACGACCGTTTAGAAACACATGAAGTCACAGACCTCATCGTAGGCAACTTGAAACATATCCGAGACAACGCAAACCACGGCAAAGTCGGCAACCAGAAACTGCATAACTTCTGGCCCTTCGCTCAGATCCGCCAACGCATCCAAGAACTAAGTGAAGAGTATAGCATACGCGTACGATTCAAGTCGGAACGTGGCACATCAAAACGCTGCTCACTCTGCGGAAAAAAGCATAAGAACGGACGAATCAAACGTGGACTCTACAAGTGCCCAGACACAAACGTAAGACTCAACGCGGACGTGAACGGCGCAAACAACCTCCTTGAACCAAAAGTAGCCGCAGACAGCGGTAGCAGGCCAATGGCTTGGCCTATGCTTCTGAAGTGGAACTCTCAGAAATGGGAAGTGTCCGCAGCATGAGGAAGCATGAATCTCCCGACTTCAGTCGCGGAGAGAGTCAATGGCAAGAGGGTTTGGCTTCGTGCTTACGATTGGAATCACATTGCGTCTGGGCATGTTGAATTGCGCGGACGCAGACGAGTGGTTCTTGAGACGGTTGCGTGTCCGGAGGCTGTGCATCGGCAACGGGATGGCTGCTTGATTGCTTATAGGTGGCAAGCTGAAATGGGGGCGGCGATTGTGGTCATCTACCGTGAATCTAATATTGCGGGTCGCATAATTACTGCCTACACAAGCCCGACTCCCGACAGGGAAGTGAAAGGGAGAGAGAAGATATGGCCTCGACGGTAGAAATCAAGAGGAAAGCGAAAGCGAAGTTCACGGGTTATGCTGCGCCAAGGAGACGGCTCAGTTTAAACTATGATCGCCCAGTTGATGTCCTCTACGTGAACTTCACCCGCAGCAAGCCGCAGAGAGCCGATTTGGGCAGAAGAAAGGGAGACTACATTCTACGATTCAAAGCTGACGAGTTGGTCGGCGTCACAGTCTTGAATGCTGGGCGGCACTCGATCACTGGTTTCGGTGACTTCTCGCTCTAACGGTATGCGTTGCATTCTTCTATGTCGGAATCAGTATGCCATGTGACCGTCTGCGAGCGAAAGTTCACTGTTGAGATTGAGAGAGGAGAGGATGGATGGCTTGTGGCTCAATGCAGGGAAATGCGGGGAGCCATCACTCAAGGCAGAAACATGAACGAGATTCGCAGGAACATCAAAGAGGCTATCCAACTCGTTCTTGAGGAGCTTGAATCAAGATGAGGTATCGGATGAAGTGGGTGCTCAACAAATGGCTTCCATGTAAGCGGTGCTTCAAGCTCACGATGGAGTTTGTTGCGGGTCGAGCTTTCGGGGTCTGCTCTAACTGTGGTTGCATGATTCGTTGGGAGCGCTACGCATCTTTTCTGCATAGGAATCCAGAAGTTAAGGGATGGTATGAACTGACGAGACGAGAGAGTTTGGGTCATTTCAAGAGTTCAGAGATAGGACTCATCGTTAAACGGGTCTGTTACTCGTCGGCTCATGCCGGGTGGCATAAAAGCGCTATTCAGCTGAGGCTCGACGCTGGCTTGTACCGTCCGTTCGTCGCAAGCATCTTGAGAAGCTCACGGTCTTCCCAAGCGATCTCTTTGTTGCTAGTTTTCGTGTATTTTCATAGTGAGGCAAGGGGAAGCGAACTTGGGTGATTTGAAGTCCACCTTAGCCGGTATCTTGGCAGGTCTAGGTGTCTTCGTGCTTGCAAGCGTCTTACTAACTAACTATTTGGCGTGGCTCATTCCGCATCCGCAGGGGATGCCGCTGGATTGGCTGGCCAGTGCGACAGGTATGACGAGCATCGCGTTGACTGCGACTTTGTTTGCCGCTGTTTTCGGGATGGCGGTAGGCGTATTCGCCTTCATTAAAACTCGATAGAACCCTGCGAGCGGAGAAGCCCACACCCATTCATGGGTGGTAATCACAACTCGATCGTTTCGGTTCGCCGGGCGCTCGAAAGAGCAAGTTGTTCGTGGGCTATTTTCTTTTTGTGGTAGCAAGGCTTGGGTCGTCTCACGCTTGTCTTGGGTGTTTTGCTGATTTCTGTCTTGGGCATCGGTTATGGGGCTACTGTGTTAGGTTTTGAAGTTCCCGGGATGCGGTATATCGCGGATGTGATTCCTGACATACCGATTTCGGATGAGCTGCAACCTGTAGACGGGAACGCACCTTGGGTTTCGCTGGGTGACTGGACTGATGTTCTCGGAAACAGTGTTCTAGGCACCTGGGATTCTGGCATGGATGTGAGTAATCCGAAGGGGTGGGGGGATAAATGGTGGGTCAATCTTTCGCCTGTGCGTGGTTCGTGGGCTGTTGGTCGCCAGATTGGTGATGTGAAGATCTGGATCATACGTGTGCCTGAGACTGCGCGAATCTACTGTCAAGGGGCCAAATCCAGTTACGCAGGCTATGAATTAGTTCCCTCGACATATCCAACATCAGCACAAGAAGTTTTCATTCAGTTAGATGATTTCGCAATCCCATTCCAATTGTCTATCGGAAGCAGTTGGCCTAATCCTCTCCCTCAAGTGACAACGTATCGTACTACCACCTCGGCAGAGGGCAGTGGACGCTATACTGAGAGTTATTGGGCGGAGCATCCTGACTCAATCTGTCGCAGCCTTGGTTCAGCGTATTCCTACTATTACTTCAAGGCGTACAATGAGATTCACTTTCAAGCACCAGGTCTTGCCGTAGGTGAGTATCCCGCTTCCCCAGTGGCTGGCATCAGTCGCAGTTCCTTCTGGAGTTTGCTTGTGAGTGAAGTGAACAATATGCAAGCCTCAATCGAGAGCATGTATAAGTGGAGAGCATATTGCGAGAGCATAGAAGTAGGCGGTTCTGGGTCGTGGGGAGAGGCACCGGGAGAAGCTGCTCATGGGGCTAGTAAAGAGGCTCGACGGTTAGCTTGTCAGAACAGGATAGCGGAGGAAGGTGACTTGCTTACACCCGAAGCTTTTTTCAGTGTCATTCACAATCAACGTGATTTACTGAGAACGTTCTATGATACTTCTGTTGACGTTTCAGACCCGGCGAATCCGCAAGTTGGAGACACAACAGCGTCGGAGAACCATCCTGTAAGTATCATTCAATGGGAGAAGTGGGTTGGATTCGACTTCACTGAGGCTAGTGTCCGTGGAACTTGTGGTGGATGGTGGTTTCCAATCATAGCTGGTCTGGGTTGTGAGATGGTTGAGTACTATCCAGATGGAGCAGTCATTTTAGAAACTGGCAGTTCTGGGAGTTGGGCAGATGCGGGTGCTTACACGCAAACTACTGTGATGAGCACAAGTGACATGTATGGGTTAGGGGCTCCGCGAATATACAAGGATCTTGTACCACTGGCGTATCCTCACAATACGCCCCCTTGCAACTGGCTAATCCAAGAGAGTTATCCGGTCGCAGGACCATACGTATTCACCTTCACTTGTGGCGGCCTGCCTAATACAATGGATGAGTCGGGTCTATATCCACGGAAAGAAACATCAGCAGAGTCGAAACTACATTATCCGGGGCAGACCAGTTCGTTTGCTCATACCTACACAGGCCGCATATCGTCATATAGGTACATGCCTCTAGCTCCCAGCGGAGGTGGGGGAATGGCATTCTATTCTAGTAGCGAAATGAAGAGAGCTTACGCTTACATGGACACTTTGACGTGGCCTGAGAAACTACAGTTCGCAATGTTCTGGACCAAGATGAGTTGGGGCCACCATGACTGCGGTGATGGTAATTGTGCTACGAGGTTCGAAAGTTATCGCACAACGGGGAATAGATACCGCCTCTGCAATGCTGATACACGTGCGGAGGCTGGTAGCTGCAGCTCTATTGCCGAAAGCGGCAGTGGTTCAGGAATCGGCGTTCCATCAGTGTCTACCGGGTTCTACCCGGATATGCTTGGGCAAGCATATATTGATAGAGTGAAAGCAAACTGGAATATGGACTCTGCCAGTATTGGGACACCGCAGTCTATCGGTGAGTTACGCGGTGAGAAGGTTTTCGAGTTCACCGTACAGGCAGCTAACGCGGTAAATGATGCGGGACGCTCATGCTGGATGGAATGCCGAGATGTGGACACTTCTGGGAAGGAAACTGGGGAGATTCCAATTTCCACAGCACAGAAGAACAG
>JBAVVE010000281.1:0-10418 GCA_049697135.1 Bathyarchaeia archaeon
CACCGGTGGCCGCGTCTACTTGAGAATCCTCTCGAATCTGGCCGACAGAAGACTAGCACGGGCCAGTGTCACAGTTGCGAAGGAAGCCGTTGGTGGCCCCGAGGTCGTGGACGGCATAATCAACGCATATGCTTTCGCAGCCGCCGACCCGTACCGTTGTGCAACTCACAACAAAGGCGTGATGAACGGCGTCACCGCCGTGGTCTTGGCAACAGGAAACGACACACGTGCAATTGAAGCTGGAGCACATGCATACGCAGCTAGATCTGGAAAGTACAGTCCATTGACCAGCTGGAAGAAAGACGCCAACGGCGACCTTGTTGGCGAAATTGAGTTGCCAATGGCAGTCGGCTTGATCGGGGGTGCGACCGCGGTTCACCCAATCGCTAAGGTCACAGTCAAGATTCTCGGGGCGAAGTCGGCTCGCGAGTTGGCCGAGACAATAGCAGCCGTGGGGCTCTGCCAGAATCTTGCGGCTCTCCGCGCATTGGCTGCCGAGGGGATCCAACGAGGCCACATGAGACTTCATGCCAGAAACGTCGCAGCCACAGCCGGTGCAACCGGCGACCTCATCGACAGAATAGCCGAAAAGATGGTTGAAGAGAGAAAGATCAGAATCGACAGAGCAAGGGAACTATTGGCCGAGTACGCGAAAACTGTCTAGATCCTCTCGATGAGCGCAATAGACTCCATGTGTTTGATCTTCGGAACCGCGTCCTTCTCCATCCAATCGGAGACGCTATCATAGATCTTCTGATAGTACTTCTTCGTCGAATGCCTAACCAGGCCGAGTCGTTCCATCCTTCGGACATATCTCCACTTCATGCTTCTCGAGATCCTGTCACCAAGAAGCCTGTCAAGATCCACTTTCTTGAAGACTCTCGGGAGACGCACGAAGACTCCGACAATCTCCTTGGGAAAGGCTGTTAGGCTGTCCTTGGACAGCTTACGCTTACCTCTGGATCTGATGAAGCGAACCCCTTCCCTCGCTCTTTTCACAGCGGCACACCTTCAGCCAGTCCTTCTTAACCGCCAATCATGCATTAAAAACATTCTTCGGCCTGTTCAAGAAGACCTTGCACAGCAACTGCTTGGTTCTCTCACGAACTCAACGTTGTTCGATCAGTCTGAATACTACAGGGACGATCAACACCACGAACAGACCACGAATCACCGAGTTGACGAAGCCAGGAATCAGGTACGCGTCAGGCAGGACTGGGCCCATCGCCAGAACCAAGACGCCAGTCAATACGCCGCCAACGACAACTCTTACGATTCTCCGCATCGTACTGACATTGACCGTGAAACCTACGAATCGGTCCTCGGCTAATGCTCCAAGTGAGAAACCAAAAAGGTAACCTGCTATCCGGCCAGCATTGACCCCGCCACTAGGGTCAATTGAAACAGCAGCAGCGACAGGAACCAGCATCGCGACGGCGAAGAGCATTTGGGGCACCCACCTGACCTCTCTGCCTCGTGGCGGAAGGTATCGCAAGACGAACATCCCCAAGCCGGCAACTGCGAGGCCGATAATCCAGCCGCCGACGACCTGTGTCGGATAGTGCATGCCAAGGTAGACTCGTGATGTCCCGACCATGAGAACCACCACGGCCCCGGTGACAGCTAGGATTCGTCTTCTGAAGTTGAGCGATAGCAAAGCCCAGAAAGTCGTTGAGTCTTGCGCGTGGCCGCTAGGAAAACCGAGTGAGGTTTCGCTCTTCTCGACTATGCGAAGCTCAACTGGAGGTCGAGGCCAAGGAATCAATAGCTTCACAAAATAGTTGAGATAGGCGCCCAAGAGCAGTATGTAAGTGATCAACCTACCGCGGGGCTTGTCAAAACACCAGTAGACAACTGCACTCAGGCCCACGAGCACCTCCTCGCTACCCAACATCGTCATGGCAATGAAGGCCCAATCGAAGTCAGGAGAGAAGAGACTCTGAAGGGCCTCGATCAGCTGTGACCCAAGAAGCAACTCCTCGACTGACAACGATCTCTCGGTCTCCTGGACGAACTTTTGAGCTTCAAGCAAGGTCACACCGAATATGAATGGTTTGGCTCTGCAGTATCTAATCTCTCAGCAAGTTCCTACAGAACTAGCCGAAATTCAGTCCCCCGGCGATGAACGCTATCAGGCCAACCAGCATCCAGGCCAGGGCTTGATTCTTCGATCTCAGCGCATTGCGCGGAGACGGGTCTCTAACGATCATGAAGGCTGAGTAAAGGAACCCCATATCGCAGACGAGGACGGTTGGCACATAGAGCCACGAGATCATCTTCAGCGCGATAGGGGCGATGCTTAGCAGAACTGCGATCACAAAGAAGAATGCGCCCACCTTCGAGGCCACACTCAGACCGCTTGTTACTGCCAGCGTCCTGACACCTCGCCTAGAGTCGCCCGCAACATCTGCCATGCCTTTGATAACTTCCCGTCCCATCCCTGCAAGAAACGCGAGCATCGCGAATACTTGTAGTGTTGCGCTTACGCCACCTATGGCTCCGCCGAAGATGAATGGGATCGCAAGAGTGGCGCTGACCACAGCATTTCCCAAGAGTCCGGTCTTCTTGCCGAACCTGTTGTAGTAGAGCATCAGGCCGACTGCCACGATCGCAATGAGAAGATTGAGTGCGCTCAACAAGAACGCAAGAGATAGACCTACTATGAGTGTGATCGCGGCGAAAGCTCCGGCCTCGGTCTTCGAGACGCGTCCTGAGGGGATAGGTCTCCGCGGGCTGTTTATGGCGTCGATTTCTGCGTCTAGGATGTCGTTGATTGGCATTGAACCTGCAACAAGAATGAATCCCACTAGGAATCCAATCACCGCAGAGTAGACTGGCATAGTAGGGCCTAGTGACATGAATTCGCCTATGATCACGGCGAAGCCCATCATGAAGCAGTTGGGAACCCTCATGATCTCAATGAAGCCGGACGCCTTGTCGGCTGCTGAGATGGTGCTGGTCTCCATCGTGTTCCTCCCGGTTCGCTTGGGCTTTCCCACGGCTCTAGTGGGCGTCGGTCCGGGCACGTGTTGGCAGGCGCACTTTTAATAACGATTCTCCGATTGTCACTTTAAGGTAGTTTGGCGAGGTTTGTCCTACATGCCTGGCAGAGTGGAGCAATACCTAATCGACAGCATTAGGAAACGAGGCGCGATCCACCTGACCCTGCTCGACCCTGAGAAGGTGACCCGGTCCAGTGCTGGATCACTGGCGAAGGCGATAGACAAGAGTGGTTCCTCAGGCATCATGGTCGGGGGATCAACAGCCGTATCGGTCTATCATACCGACGAGATTGTCTATGCAATGAAGAGACGAACCAAGCTTCCCGTCATAATCTTCCCAAATGATCTCGTCGGGATAAGCAGAGAAGCAGACGCGATCTTCTTCATGAGCCTGATGAACTCCCTGAACCCCTACTACATAACCCACGCACAGGCTCTAGGTGCACCATTGGTGAAGCGTTACGGCCTTGAACCGATCCCGATGGGCTACGTCATCGTTGGAGATAGAGGCTCTGCAGCAGCATTCGTAGGCCAAGTCAACCCAATCCCGTTCGACAAACCATCATTAGCCGTAATGTATGGCATGGCGGCTCAGTTCATGGGCAAGCGATTCTTCTACTTGGAGGCGGGTTCCGGCGCCGAGAGGCCTATCTCTCCAGAGATGGTGGCCGCAGTCGCCGAGTACACTGAGATCCCACTCGTTGTAGGCGGCGGTATTCGCTCTCCCAAAGTAGCCCGTCAGATCGTGAAAGCTGGAGCGCGGGTTATCGTGACAGGGACCTTGGTCGAGAAAGCCTCTCCCGAAACCCTGCGTCGGCTTGTGCGCAGCATCAAGAAAGCCGCTTGAAGGACACGAGGTTCAAGGAGTGTCCGAGGACAACTATCTTAGCATTAAGAAGACTACGCCGTACTACAACGCGATTCGACGTGTTGCCTTTCCATCCACCAATATGATGGTGGTCTCAATCCTTGCGGCGGACATCCTCGGCATTGCCATAGCCTTCATCATAGCAGATCCTACAGTGACCGGTCTTCTCAGAGGACTCATGGCAGGCTTCCTAGTCTTCCTCGTTCCGACCCTCCTCTCAAGCTTCTTGTCCACTCGTGTAATAGTCTGCAGAGATCCGCTGTTCTTTCCGAGACGTGTTCTCGCACTCTCACTCTTCGGTAGTATCATTTGGGTTATCATAATGCTACTGGGGGCGACAGTGAACAGAATCTCAGGCAGCCTGCTGTTTCCGGCACACGCTTTCTATCTGGGTCTATTTGTCGTGTTGCCGTTGCGATCGATGGCAATATTCTCAATGTCAACTGTCAGCCTCACTAGACGCATGGTATTTGCAGTCGCCGATCCTTTGGCCTGTTGCGTCGGGTTTGCACCGATTCTTGGTTCGCCGCTGACCGGACTCGTGACGAGTTTCACGCTAGCTGTCGTCGTATCATTCGTTTTCTCATTCGTGTTCCTGACTTATGTTGAGCAGAGAGGCATGCAGACGCTTGGCGCCTCGCCTCTAAGAATTTTCCGAGCCTTTCTGAGAGACTGGCTTGACGGTAGTTTCTCCACATTCGAGAACTACCTCGAGATCTTCGGCGTAGACAGCACGATCAACCTCTCCGTTCTGAGTTTCCGATCCAAGTCATCAGGAAGGGCGAAGGGGACCCTAGTTGTGCCAAACTTTCATCCCGGTCCTTTCCTCAACGTTGGAAGCAGCGCCTTGCCATACATGATCAAGCGAGCAGTTGAGTCAGCCACAGGAGGGATCGCCGCGGTAGCACACGGCGTCTCAGGTCACCAACTCAATCTCGTTAGCCAACACGAGAACAGGAAGGTCATAAAGAAGGTTAGATCGATGCTCACCTTGCCGAAGTCAGGATCCAAGGTTAGCCCAGTCATTCGCTCAACGGCCGGGAGCGCCACGGCAACTTGCCAGGTCTTCGGAAGATCAGCGCTTGTGACGATGACCGTTGCCCCGAATGATACCGAGGACATAGATTTTGAGGTAGGCGAACTCCTCCGCAAGAGTGCCCGAGGTCTCTTCAAGGACGTCGCCCTCGTCGACGCGCACAATAGTATTGGGGACGTGACTCTGATGAGTCGGGAGAAGCTCAACGATCTTGCGCAGTCGGCTAAGCTCGCGATGAAAGCAACGAGACACGCGAGGCTCCGTTCTCTCTCGTTAGGCGTTGCATACGACAGGCCAAGCGGAATAACCGTTAGGGAAGGTATGGGTCTTGGCGGGATTGTTGTCTTCTGGATGAAAGTAGGGAGCCAATCATTCGCCTACGTAGCTATTGACAGCAACAACATGGCAAGAGGTCTCAGAGAAAGGATACTCTCCGTGTTGAAGGAGATGGGTACCAATGACGCTGAGGTAATGACCTCGGATACGCACATGGTCAACGGGATCGTCTCGGCGAGGCTGGGATACTATCCAATCGGCGCAGCAGATCCCGAGATCGTTGTCAATTCCGTGAAGAAGGCTGCAGAGAAAGCTAAGAGAAACGTAACACCCGTGGTTGCCTCCGTCAGGTGCTCTGACCTAAAGGTCAGGACTCTCGGCCTGTCATCTCTGAGTCACTTGACTAGTTTCGTGCTAAGAACCGCAAGGCTCACATTTGCGACACTCTTTCCTGTAGTACTTGTGATCGCAATCGCGTCGTTGATCTTCCTGATCTAGGTCGAGTCCCATTGCCCCAAGAATTCCATTACATGCAGCTGCCACGAGAAGTGATCGTAGGCGACGATGTTCTCCGCCGAGTCGGAGAAACATGCACGCGCTTGGGCTTCGCGGGATCCGCACTCGTTGTCACAGGACCAAAAGTGCAAACGATAGCCGCAGTGCCCGTTACCGAGTCTCTCAACAGTTCAGGATACAAGGTTAAGCAAGCACTTGTCAAAGGCTCATCACTTTCGCAATCCCGCGAGATCGAGCGAGAAATCACGAAGTTCAAGCCGAGCGTTGTTGTCGCGGTTGGCGGAGGCAAAGACATCGACATCGGAAAGCTGAGCTCCGCCAACAAGGGCGTGCAGTTCCTAAGTATTCCGACCGCCGCGTCTCACGATGGAATCGCGAGCCCGCTCGTCTCAATGAAGGGATACCGCAAACCGTACTCATTCATGGCACAAGCTCCCATCGCGATCATGGCCGACGTGGGTGTCATAGCGCACTCGCCGTTCCGGCTTCTCGCGAGCGGATGCGGCGATGTTGTAGGCAAGTACACAGCCGTCAGAGACTGGCGGCTTGCACATCGGATAAAGAACGAGTACTATGGCGACTACGCCGCCGACCTCGCATTGATGAGCGCTCGCCTCGTCATGAGAAACGCAAACATCGTCAGAACCACGAGTGAGACAGGCATCAGGACAGTCGTCGAGGCGTTGATCAGCTGCGGCGTTGCGATGAGCATCGCAGGCAGCAGCAGGCCATGCAGCGGCGCTGAGCACCTCTTCAGTCACGCGCTTGGAATGGTTGCACCTCAGCCGGCTCTCCATGGGGAACAAGTCGGCGTGGGAACGATCATGTGTGCGTACCTACACGGTGCGAACTGGCAACTGATCAAAGACGTACTGCACAAGATCGGAGCGCCAACAAACGCTCGCGGGCTCGGAATTGAAAACAAGTACGTGGTTAAGGCGATGACGATTGCCCATAAGATAAGACCGGATCGCTACACGATCCTAGGCGAGAAGGGCCTGACTCGTGAAGCGGCTGAACGCGTTGCCAAAGTTACCGGCGTAATCGAGTAAGCTTAGCAGGGAAAGTGACAGCCTCGGAATCATTGGAACCCGAAGCGAGGAAAGCAGCACTCCTGAACGCCATCAAGCACGAAGGCAAAGCAGACGCGGGAGCGGTCATAGGCAGACTTCTCGGTGCTCACCCAGAGCTGAGACAGAAAGCAGCTGAAGTACGGGTTCTTGTCACAAAGGTCATTGATCAAGTCAACGCAATGAGTCTCACAGATCAAGAGAACGTCGTACAAGACAGTTGGCCCGAAGAGCTGGCCAAGGAGAAACCGAAAGCTGAACGCGGGCTTCCACCGTTGCCGAACGTTGACAAGTATTCGAAGATTGTCACACGGTTCTCGCCAAACCAAGACTCGGTCCTACACCTCGGGAATGCACGCGCGGTGATTCTCAGTCATGACTACGCGCGCAAGTACAACGGGGCTTTCATCCTTCGTTTTGAGGACACTGATCCCCGTCTCAAGAAAGCGGCTCTACAATACTATGGGCTGATACGCGAGGACCTGAAATGGCTTGAATGCACTTGGGATGAAGAGTACTTCCAGAGCGATCGTTTGGAGCTATACTACAGGTACGCGGATGAGCTGATCCAGAAAGGAGGCGCTTATGTCTGTGAATGCGCGCCTGAGACTTTCAAGCAACTCGTGGAAGCAGGGCGCGCGTGCCCATGTCGCTCGCTCTCCCCCGATGAGAACCTGACGCGCTGGAAGAGAATGCTTGGCGGAGAGTACCAGGAGGGTGAAGCTGTCCTTCGAGTCAGAACAGATCTAGGTCACCCGAATCCTGCTGTGCGAGACTGGCCTGCCCTTCGCGTCATAGACGCGGCGAAGTATCCTCATGCTCGCGTCGGAACCAAGTATCGAGTTTGGCCGCTGTACAATATGGCATGCGGCGTGGATGATCACCTGATGGCTATCTCCCACGTAATTCGGGGAAAGGAGCACCTCACAAACATGGAGCGCCAGAAGTACCTGTACAAGCACTTGGGCTGGCAGTACCCGGACGCAATCCACTACGGTCGTCTTCACGTCGTTGGGATGGATCTCAGCAAGTCGAAGATGATGAGAGCGCTCGAAGAGGGCGTCTGCACCGACTTGAGCGACCCTAGGCTGGGAACCCTGATGGCCCTGAGGCGGCGCGGGATCACGCCTCAAGCACTCAGAGGTGTCGTCTATGAGGTCGGCCCTCGCCCGGTTGACGCAACCATAAGCTGGGAGAATGTCTACGCCGCCAACCGTAAGATCATAGATTCCATCGCCCGAAGGTTCTTCTTCATCGACAAGCCGCTCGCCGTCTCAGTATCGGGAGTGAAGAACAGTCGGACCGTTAAGCTGCCTGCTCATCCGGAACATCCGGAGATGGGCACGAGAGAGATCGCCGTCGCTGCAAAAGACGGGATATGCCACCTTCTAGTCTCGAGAGCGGACCTGGGCATCTTGAAACAAGAGGCCATCGTGAGGCTAATGGAGCTGTTCAACGTCAAAGTGAGCCAAGCAGACTCTGACATGGTGACCGCGGAGCTTCACAGTGAGACCTACGCAGAAGCCAGAAAGGTGAATGCGCCTTTGATCCACTGGCTCCCGGAGCACGGCAACTGCAAGTCTGTTGTGGTGATGCCAACCGCCGAGAGAATTGAAGGGCTAGGTGAGACTGGGTTAGCTTCCTGTCAAGTAGGTGAAGTGATTCAGCTGGTAAGGTTCGGTTTCGGTAGAGTAGACGCTACTGGGCAAGACTCTGTTGTGGTCTACTTCGCTCACCAGTGACAGCAAGAGAACTTGCACAGTACGGCAAGAGCTTGGTCGTTCCGTTCTCAGATGGTTTTGACTACTCCCATCTCTTGTGGACCTGAGAAGAGGATTGTGCTATGTGCGGCAATGAGATCCAAGTACAGCCTCATGTAGTACTCGTCCTGCGCTCCTTTGGCTACGACTGTGTCATCATACGCGCAGATCGCCGTCAACGGCATCTCAAGAACCCTATGTAATGCCCTCTCATATTGAACCAGTTCTCGAATCATATTATGTTTGAAGAAGCAAGACATCTCGCCAGCTGCACGGAGACCCTTAAATCCATTAGCCATAGCGTCATCAAACGATTTCTGCCATAGCGCCATCGTCCGGCTGATGTCGAACTCCCCTTTGACGATGTACCAGTCACGGTAGTCGATTATGCGTAGGGCGCGTATTCTCTCGTAGTACGGCGCATTCAATCCATACTCTCTCATGGCCCGCCTTATTTGATCCGGGGACTCCTCTCCAGCAATGTAGATCGCGGCTTCCCCGGCATCCAATCCTGCCTTCAAATACGTGAACAGAACGAGGTGCTTCTGCCTGTGGTCCGTGTAGAACATTATGACGTGGTCCTTTGCTTTCATCGTCCTGACGAAGTCCAGCATCTCATTCTCCGGCATGGTCAATCACCTCCACTTCGTGGACGATTGGGAGAACTGTCAATCACAACTAGTTGCTTGATCATGGTACCTGACGGAGTTGTACTTAAGACCTAGTACTGTGTGCGAACCTTGATTCTCTTAAGAGAGATGTGTTCTCTCTTAGAGCAGATGCACAAGTTGCATCAGGATGTGTGAGATCAGTTGCCTTTCACTTATACTGGCATAAGAGTTCGGAACCTCAAGCGGTCGCTCGCATTCTACACGAAGGTAATGGGGCTGAAGAAGGTTCATCGCGGAAGAATGAAGGCGGGAGGAATCTACGTGCAGATGAGGGATCCACGGTCCCGCCAAGCACTGGAGTTGAACTACTATCCACGAGGAACCAAGTACTATGAGCGTTACAGACTCGGCTCAGAGCTGGACCATTTGGCTTTCTGGGAACGAGATGTTGACAAGAAGTATGGGGAAGTATTGGCTCACGGCGCGACGAAAGCCATAGAACCATTCACGGAAAGCGGCTACAGGGTGGCTTTCGTGAAGGATCCTGATGGTATCTGGATCGAGCTAATAGGCAAGGACAAGCGACCTAGACGCAAGGTACGCTGAAGAAGAAACGAGAAGATAGGAGAAGAAGGCCTAGCGAACTGTGACAGTTCAGGGATCGCTCTGGCCTAACCAGTTGATACGGTTTTCCGAGCGGTTTCTATCTCTTCTTAACGAGCACGTCCGAACCCTGTAGTCGGACTACGAAGGAAGACACGTCTTTCTTCGCAGGCGGAGCAGTGACCTTCCCTGTTGTGAGGTCGAAATGGGCCGCGTGGCAGGGACATATGACCTCGGTGCCTTCGATCGTTCCTTCGCTCAGAGAACAGCCGCGGTGCGTGCACGTGTCGGCGATCGCGTAGGTCTTCCCGGCAATGTTTGCAACGAGTACATCTTCACCGCCCAGTTGGATCTTTCTCATTGAGCCGGCTGCAAGATCATTCAAGCTTGCGACCTTGGCAAACCCCTCGCTCATTCAGACCCTCTCTGTCAGCGTACTACCCGTTTTGAGGGGCACTTATGCCTTCGGTTAACCCGGAGACATGTTCGCAATAGCCTCTTGGAGTCCTCTAGCTTGATCGAGCGGGTCTGAACTTAGTCCCGTATCGAATCATGCCATCGTCCTCGTAGATTCTTCTGAAAGTAGACTCAACTTCCAGACCTATTCTGAGTTGCTCGGCTTTGCAGTCTGTCATCTGCGCAACCATCTTTGGTCCCTCGTCGAGCTCGACGACAG
>JBAVVE010000282.1:0-3333 GCA_049697135.1 Bathyarchaeia archaeon
TGACCAACGGACACCATTTTTGGTGTGAGGATGCATGCGGCGCAGTCAAGCGTCGGGAAGGTCTTGTCGAATTGTGCCATGTATCCGCCGATGGTGGGTTCCTTCTCGACGAGATAGACTTTCTTCCCAGAGTCAGCGATCTGAAGTGCGGCTTCGATCCCGGTGATTCCTCCTCCGACAATCAGGACGTTGGGGTTGACCGGGACTTTCTTGACGTCGAGAGGTTCTTGGAATTCCACGCGCTTGACAGCGGCACCGACGATTGACTTTGCCCGTTCGGTTGCCATCTCCTTGTTCTCGCTGATCCAAGAGCACTGCTCGCGAATATTCGCCATCTGGAACAAGAACTGATTGAGTCCGGCCTCCTCAACCGCGCGCCGAAAAGTAGGTTCGTGCATCAGTGGTGAACAGGAGGCAACGACGACCCTCGTCAGGCCAAGCTCCTTGATGTCCTTCTTGATGAGCTCCTGGCCTGGGTCAGAGCACATGTACTGGTACTCCCGTGCAACTGTGACATTCGGTAGACCGCTAGCGTAGTCAACAACACTCTTGCAGTCTACTGTCTGTGCGATGTTTGTTCCACAGTGACACACGTACACTCCGATCTTCTCTGCCATCTATCACACAGCCTCCACGCGTCTTGCTAGCACAGCTTTGCTTGAGATCAGTTCCTCATTGATTCCAAGCTCTTTTCGACTGAAACCAAATGCCAACCCCATAAGCTGGGTGAAGTATAGTGTGGGCACCTCGAAGCTTGTTGCAAACTTCTTGTTGACGTTACCTTGGTATGCCTCCAAAGTAATGTGACAGAGAGGACATATCGTCGCGATGCACTCAGCCCCGTTCTGAGTTGCACAGTCAAGAAGAGACCTCACTAAGCTCAAGCCGACAGGTTCATTCGTCGTCATCAACATCCCGCCACAGCACTTCGCTTTGAGCGGAAAGTTGACCGGTTCCGCCCCTAGCCACTTGAGCAGAGTATCAAGCATGACGGGGAATTCCTTGTCGTCGAACTCTCCGAATGGCCTTGTGAACTGACACCCGTAGTACGGAGCGACCTTCAGGCTTGTTAGCGGTCTGGTGACTTTAGTCTTGATCTCTTGTTCCCCAATCTCGTTCACAACTACTTCCAAGAGGTGTCTGACCTTGACGGTTCCCAAGTACTGGAGATTTGCGGCCTTGAGCGCCGACGCAATGGTTCTTCTAAGTTTCAGGTCTTCGCCCATGTAGTGATTGCTCTTCGTGAGCGTCGTAAGGCATGCGGGACAGACCACAACAAGGTCCTTCTTCTCTCTCTCAGCGATCGCGAGGTTTCTCGCCGATAGTAGATGTGCTCGGAGTTCTTGAATCGACATGTATGCTGACGCGCCGCAACAGTTCCAATCGTTCAGTTCTGTGAGGCCGATGCCAAGCGTCTTTGAAACCAGTCGGGCGGACTTGTCGTATGCCTTGTTCATGCCCTCAAGCGAGCATCCTGGGTAGTAGGAGAATTCCATGTGTGTTTCCAAGTCTATGTCTCCTCTCCTGTCACTGGGCCGGCGTGCACGCCTGATACGAGGGCGTCCGTCATTGCCCCTGAGCACTTCTGCAACTCCGATATTCCAGAAATCCGGTGCGGCAGGAACGGCATTCTGCCACGGAGGAATAGTTTCAATCCGTGCGGAATCATCTTCAGAATTCTGAGAGGATTCGTCTTCAACAGAACGGTCATCATAAGCGGTATCTCGGGCACCCTGCCGTACTTGTCGACCATGTCTACGAATGTCTTCGACAGCACGGGTGCGACGGCACCCTCTTGAACAAGTCCGAACTCGACTCCCAAGCGTTTCAGTTCATACATGATGTCCGTGAGCTTGATTCCTGATGGACAACGAACAGTGCAATAATAGCATGACGCGCACAGCCAAACGGTGTTGCTTCTCAACACTCTCTCAAGTAGGCCTGCACGGAAGGCCGCGATTATCTCTCGTGGAGTATAGTCCATCGCGTAGCTAGTGGGACAGGAAGCGCTGCATGTTCCGCATTGAATGCATTCCTTGATTTTTTCTCCACCTGGAATGCTGTACACTGCGTGGAGGAAAACATTGCCAAGGGCGTGCGCTCTTCTTTCCGATCGCTCTTCGGACAACGCGATCACAGCACGCAGGTGACTGAAGGGCGGATATATATCTCGCCTATAGATACCCCCGATCATACGCCCGCTATGTATTTGGCCAACATCTATGTGCCTGATAATTGTTCGGAAGGCATGGTATGGAGAGTAGAGGTACCAATTGAGCAAGCGATATCAAGAGAACGGACCCATTTTGCGGCCTTCAGAAACCTCGACATCGGACCGGGCAAGATGGTGTTTCGTGATCCCGATTCGCAGAGCTTTGCCGTACATGACAGCTGCACCGCGAAGGCAGTCGCAACCTCTCTCAGACACCACGTTGCAGATGCAAGGATGATCTGCTGACGAGGTTTCATGGTGCATTTGTTTTGCCAGTGGAGAGTCTATGATTGACTGAAGGATCGACAGGTATTCGGTTACAAACCCCACTTGAGCACTCGGATGGCGCGCGGACTCAGAAGCCTTTGACTAAGGTGCGTCCTGAACTTGCTTCCTGGATTCAGAGACTGGGTGCCACGAGGCTCGCCAGGTGTTACAACTGCGGCACGTGCACGGCCATCTGCCCTCTGTCGAAAGAGCATGTGGAGTTCCCCAGGGCTCCAATACGGCACGCGATCCTGGGTCTCGAGGACAAACTCCTGTCGTCTCCTTCACTTTGGCTGTGCTACTACTGTGGTGAGTGTTCAGACACTTGCCCTAGAGATGCGGATCCCGGGGCTTTCATGATGGCCGCGAGGAGATACGCCATGAGCAAGTATTCATGGGGAAGAATCGCCTCGATCTTCTACGGCAATTCGGCTGCGTCAGCTGCGGGGCTCCTGCTTGCCACCCTCGTGGCACTTGTTGGCGTGTTGCTGATGAGAGGCCCTGCAGTCTTCAGCCCTGTCAACCTGCAGCAGTTCTTCTCTTTCGAAATAATTCACGATGTTGGCCTTCTGCTTGGAGCATTTGTAGGGCTTGGTACCTTGGGTAACCTTGCAATAATGGCGAAGCAAATCAGTGCCGGAACGAGAGTGAAAATCTCGCCCAAGAAGGACCTCGGCGTTTGGTTTTCAACTCTCGTGGCGTCACTGACAAGGGAGTCTCTCGCCCAAGTTGGCTATCTCAAGTGCACGAACAGGAATAGGTACCTTGCACACATGGCGCTATTCTGGGGATTCGTCGGCATGTCTCTTGCGACACTGATCGATTTCCTGCTTGGCGTAGGCAATGTTCCGCTC
>JBAVVE010000283.1:0-5832 GCA_049697135.1 Bathyarchaeia archaeon
AAAGCATTGACCGTACAACATGCTCTTCACTGAAGTTTTCCATACTAGCATACGGTTCTGCCCATGAGAACAATCTCGACGGTGGTACTATTCTCACTAGGAGACGGGTTGAGCCTTCTCTCGAACCAAAGCAAACATCGTTGGCGCGTTTCCGAGTGTATTGGCGATCTGCTTCTCCTGAAGATCGAACAATATCGACTGTATTCCCGAGGAAGGAATGCCCACAGCCTGACTGATGGTCTGTGCGTCAGCCTCGCCCAGTTCACAGAGTGCCCCACACACCACGGCTTCTTCACGGGTCAGTTGCAGGTCCACATGTGATCTCTCGAGAAGTCCGGATATCCTCTCCTCCCATTTCTCCAGTGCAGCCAGCGCTCCTCTAACTGTCGAACGCGGTTCCACAAAGGTCCACGTACCAACCTTCGATTCCTCAGAAACACGCGAGCTTTCCCCTAGATCTGCTCCCGCCCCGACCACTGCATGCCGCTCAACCTGCACACGATTACCGATCCTGCAGTTCTCGCCAACGACACACCTATCGAGTACTGCTCCGGTTCCAATTCGTGTGTTCTCGTAGATTACTGAGAATGCAATTCTAGCTCCTGTCAGGACCTCGCTCCCATCGCCCACGCTCGCATAGGGGCCGATCACAGCATCCCTCCGTATTCTTACGTTGCTGCCCAGATAGACTGGTCCTCTCAGCGTGACCTTCTCTGAGATCGAAGTGTCCGATTGGGATGCAATCTTTTCCTCCGTTCTTGCTTGTCTCGGTTCGAGTTGGTCGAGAGCCCAGACGCTTGCTTTCAGGTAACTCTTTGGATCGCCAATGTCGACCCAGAAGCCGCTTGCACGGGAGCCTGCCAGCGTCATTTTCGATTGGAGCATGATGGGAAACAAGTTCCGCGAGAAGTCGAATGCTCTCCCTTCAGGAACTAGTCTAAGAACTTCAGGTTCGAGCACGTAGAGGCCTGCGTTGACAAGGTTGCTGAAACATTCCTCAGGTCTAGGCTTCTCAAGGAACCGTGTCACCCGTCCGTCTGACATCTCTACGATGCCGTACTCTGACGGGTTGTCGACTTGAACCAGCGCCATGGTAGCCAATGCGCCGAGCTTCCGGTGAAGTTGAACCACGTCGTTCAAGTGAAACTCGAACTGGTTGTCGCCTTGAACTACCACGAAGGTTTCATCTATCAGCGACTCAGAGTTCTTCACAGATCCGGCGGTCCCAAGTGGGGTCTCCTCTTCGACATGGTGAATTGGTAATCCATACTTGGAGCCGTCACCCAGTGCTGTTCGCAGTTTGTTCGCGAAGTAGTTGGTTGTCAGAATGATTTCGTCGATTCCTTCATGGGATAGTTTTCGAATCAGGCGTGCAATTGCGGGCTCTCCTGCAAGCGGGAGGAGTGGCTTAGGCTTAGTGAAGGTCAAGGGTCGGAGTCGTGTTCCTTTCCCTCCCGCTAGGACTACGGCCTTCAAAACGATCCACGCCGTTTTCCGTCTGATAGACTGCACTGTACGAACTTAAGTGAATGGGACCTTGATGATCGTCTCTGCAACCAAGATCAGGATAAGTTTAAACAGAGTTCACCCGAAACGCTCCTCTTCAGGTCGACTTCGGCTTGACCGAGATAATGAAGGAAATCAGTTGTCCCCATTGCAGGGGGCCTCTCTCTGTCAAGCCCGGAGAAATAGTTGTCACTTGCAGGTATTGCGGGTTCACGAGCGTTCTGGAGACTGGAAAGGCATTCGAATTCGAGCACTCGCTGATAGTGAACAGATATGCAGACGCGCAGATCGCGGATGGAATCAGAAGTTGGATGAAGGGCAGCTTCGCCGCTCCAAAGGATCTGGCTTCCAAGGCAACCATTGTGGAGAGTAGCCTCTTCTTTCTCCCGTTCTGGGTGATTGTTACTGAAGCTCGCAGTCACTGCAAAGGGATTTTCGAAAGGATCAGTCCCCCTGTCACGAAGGAATGGGACACGGAGAACGACTACAGCTGGCTGGTCCTAGCGAGGCGCGGATCAGACTTCCCAACTCGGGCCTACGAGATTCCCCTTGAGGCAAAGGTACCGTACGATTTCACACAGATAGACAGCAAAGCGAAGGTGCTCAACGCCGAGCTGGACGCGAGCGAGGCAACAGAGGTCGCTCAAAGAGAGATCCGCAACCTGCACGAGTTCCTCGCGAAGGACAACGTGGACAAGATAATCGAAATGAACACGGAGTTCGACGTCAAGAGTACCCTCTATCTTCATAGCCCGATCTGGTTCGTCAACTACGACTACAAGAAGCAGAGGTATCGGATCCTCTTAGATGGCGCAACTGGCGAAGTCATCAAAGGAGACTTGCCTGCACCTGAATTCAAGCTCCTCTGAGCGTCTGAATTTCAAACGATTTAATAGCAAATCGTCATTAGCATTAACGTCGTGAGCCGAGGATTGAGCAAGAAAACACCTCTTCAGAGGATACAGGAAAGTGACAAGCTCCTAGAGAAGATCATGCTGGTAGTCCCCGGTTTCAGCGGCTACAAGAAGCGGGAGCAACGCAGAGACGCGGACAAGATCATCCGCGACTTTCTGCACGCGAAGCTTCAAGAATCTAGGAATGATCTTCAGGACGTCTACCAAGTTGTATCCGAGAGCGGGCATTCTGAGGATCTTGAGCGAATCGATCATTTGACGGCCGTCTTCGACAGAGTCTCTGAGAAGGTGAATCATGCATCGTACGGATACCACGGATTCTTCGACGCGATCAAGATAGAGGAAGCCGATCTTGACAGGATGATCACATTCGACACGCAGCTGGTTGACGGAGCGAAAGGTCTGGCTGAAAGAGTGAAAGGTGTCAAGACGCAAGTAGAGGCTGACACATTCGATACTCTTGGAGCGGACTTGCGTGAATTGCGGAAGACCATCGAAGAGTTTGAGAGGGCCTTCGACCAAAGGAAAGATGTCATTGACGGAGTGGAGGTCGGCTAATCATGCCACAGGTCATTGAGTGGACAAGTGCAGGTCCTGAAGATATCGTTTGGCGGTATCCGGCTGAGAACATAATGTGGGGAGCCCAGCTCATAGTACACGAATATGAGAAGGCTGTTTTCTTCAGGGACGGAAAGAGCTACGACACTTTCGGCCCCGGAAGGCATACGCTGACCACATTGAACCTTCCCTTGCTGACCGACGCGTTCTCGCGCGTAGCTGGATTCACGGAGACACCTTTCAAGGCCGCAGTTGTATTCATCTCAATGAAACAGTTCGCAGGCAAGTTCGGCAATAGAGCTCAGACTACCGAACTGGCACCATTGATGACATTTGGGTCATTCTGGCTGAAGGTGGAGAGCCCCGAGTTATTCGTCAATGAAGCCGTAGGTGGACAAAGCGCCTACACGACTCCAAGCGTCAACGATTTCATTAGAGGCTTCATCAACGAGAGGATGATCGATGACCTCTCAAAGTATGACCTTGTGACAGTCTTCACGAAACTGGACGAGACCTCGGGCGAAGTGAAAGCTTCGCTTGTGGAGGCCTTCAGAAGGATCGGTCTCCAACTCGTCGATCTAAAGTTCGAAGGAGTTGACACAACTCCAGAGTACCGTGAGAGACTCTTCTGGCTAAAACAAGGGAGAATGGCGCCTGAAGAGGTACTTCGGATGGAGACTGTGAAGGAGGCTGCCAAGGAACTAGGCAAGTCGTCAGGCGCAGCACTCGGTACAGGAATGGTTCTCATTCCGCCGCTCTTTCAGACCCCCTCATCTGCTGGAGCGCCGACAGTTCTACTAGTCGTGTGTCCAAGCTGTAACGCGCAGATTCCATCAACTTCGAAGTTCTGCCCGAACTGCGGCAAGGGCATATCTGCTATGCCAGCTCAACCAAGCCAAGTACCAGCCGAAAAGTGCAAGAAGTGCGGCGAGATTCTGCCGACAGGTGCAAAGTTCTGCCACAACTGCGGAACGACAGTCTGATTCATCTAGCCTCAATGGTTCAACTCCTCAAGCGCCTACCGTGGGCTTCCCCCGATTATCGTCATGCATAGTGGACATGCTCGCTCTGGGCGCTGGGCTGCAACAGCAATGAAGCTGTGATCCTTTGTAGTGAAGCGCTAAATCTCCAGAGGAACTGTTTCAGAGCGTGTAGGCGTATCGGATGTGAAGGTTCTATTCGTCGAGCCGCCGAAGCATTTCTGGTTTGTCATGGGTGAATATCTTCCTCCCCCATTGGGAATCCTGGAACTTGCCGGCTATCTCGAAAGCAAGATGCCAGACGTGGAGATCGACGTACTTGACTGCCAAGCAAGGATGCTTGACTGGGAAGGCCTCAAGAGGTACATCGAATCCACTCGCCCTGATATTGTCGCCTCCAGCAGCCTCGCCACCTGCAACACATACACGACTGCCCAGACGGTTGCCACAGCCAAGAAAGTGAACCCCTCGATCCTGACCATCGTAGGCGGCCAACACTTCACCGCGACTGCCGACGAGTCACTTCGGGCTTATCCTGAGATTGATGTGATCGTTCGAGGCGAAGGAGAACTGACGTTCGCAGAAGTTGTGAACGCATTCACGAGTTCCAAACCTCTCTCCGACGTCGCTGGTATGTCATTCCAGAGAAACGGTAGGGTCTTCCACAACCCCAACAGGCCCCTGATAGCTGATCTCGATCAACTACCGATGCCCGCATACCACTTCGTTGAGGATCACATGCGCAGATATCACTTCACAATGATGGCTGGACCGAAAACGATCTACGCCCTCGTCGAAGGGTCAAGGGGCTGCCCTCATCGCTGTACTTTCTGCTCTCAGTGGAAGCATTGGCAAGGCACGTGGAGGTCAAAATCCCCAAAGCGTATCGCCGACGAGTTCCAATTCCTCCACGACAAGTTCGGAGCCGAGTTCCTTTGGCTGACAGATGATAACTTCTCCATCGGATCACATGCACAGCAACTCTGCGACGAAATCATTGACCGCCGAATCGCTGATGACATCATGTGGTTCGTACAAGCACGGTGCGACGACATGGTTCGTCACAGGGACGTGCTTCCAAAGATGCGCTCGGCGGGCAACATGTGGATCCTCACAGGCGCCGAGAGCGGCAGCGAGCAAACCCTTCGCGATGTGAAGAAGGGCATCAGCCCCGATCAGACAGGTGAAGCGGTTCGACTCATGAAGAGGAGCGGGATATTTGCTCAGACAACCTTCGTCATCGGGCACCGCAACGACACACACGAGACGCTTTCCGATCTGAGGGAATTCATCAATGACATTGATCCAGACCTAGCGATCTTCATGGTCCTGACCCCGTTCCCAGGAACTGATGTGTACGAGACTGCTGCCGAGAATGGGTGGATAGAGGATACGAACTGGGCAAATTATGACATGGTCCACCCAATCATGTCAACCGAGACACTGAGTCGAGAGGAACTTCAAGAGGAGCTGGTCAAATGCTACCGTGATTTCTACGGCTCATGGTCAAGGAGATTTCATGGTCTCTTCTCATCGAATAAGCTGAAGCGAATGACGTACCGGTACATGGCAAGCCAATCTGTGGTCGCCCAGCTCAAACCATAGGTGGACCTGTAGAACCAGATGAGAAGCCAAAAGAGGCGTGTTATGTTTGTTGCGTTTGTCCTCCTAGTCTCGATCTTCGGTTTGGCCATCTCCGCCACCTTGCTCGGAAACCCAGTCTCTGTCTCTCAAGGACCCGCCAACCGAAGGGCCATCATTGCCCTAGTCTACGATTCAGTTTGTCTCGCTGGCATGGTGGCAGCACTTTTTCCTGCGGCTTGTTCTGGAACAGTGAGATCGCGCCCCTCCGCTGAAAAACAAGAGGACGTTCA
>JBAVVE010000284.1:0-6104 GCA_049697135.1 Bathyarchaeia archaeon
CGCCAAGAACGTACAGCATATTGAACTGTCCGTGGGCGAATGATACTGTCTGGATGTTACTCTTGGGTTTCAGTTCAAGCGTGAACGTGTCATGTGTTTCTTGTTGAATTCGTTTGATGCTGTATGGATGCGTGAGCATCGGATTTGCGGTCATTGGTGCTCTGTCTCTCATTCTATGGGCGAGCCTTGTAGATGTCTAGGAGTTGCAGCCTCGTGGCCTCAAGGCGCTCCACTATGATGCCGGAGAAACGCTTCAGCAACTCATAGCCGAGGTCATGATCCTCTTCAGATTTCTGCCGAAGACATTTTCCATCTAGTGCAATGGCGCGCGTGAGCTCGACAGCTCGAGCATCGAATCGCCATCGATAAGGTGGAATGAGCCATGACCAACCGAGCACGTCTCCCTCTCCGACTGTCTGAACGGTGATGGGCCCGAGTTCTGGGACAAGTGTCTCTATCGCTACTTTGCCTTGCCGAATCATGTAGAACTGGTTCGCTTCTTCACCCACGTGGAACATGATCTGGCCGGCGTTGAAGCGTACATTGGATGCGCATCCGACCAAGATCTTGAGGTGACGCGGCTCAAGCTCTTTCAAGAATGGGTGTTGTGCCAAGATAGGTTCGAGTGTTTCCATTCCTACTCCTCCTGACTCAAGTGACCGTGCCGTGACTTAATTCGCTTTCCCGAATTGCACGTGCTTCCTCAGTAATATCGATCGCAACTGGACACCAAGTGATACAGCGCCCGCATCCGACGCACCCCAAGACACCAAACTGGTCGATCCATGTCGCCAATTTGTGGGTCATCCACTGACGATACCGAGCCTTTGGTGAGTAGCGAATACTTCCGCCGTGGATGTAAGAGAAATCCATCGTGAAACACACATCCATTCTTCGCCGACGCTCTGCTAGCTGCCCAGAAAGGTCAGTGTAGTCTTCCACAGTGGTGCAGAAGCAGGTCGGACATACCATGGTACAATTCCCGCAGGTGAGACATCGGGAAGCCACGTCTTCCCATCGTGGATTCTCATAATTACGATACAGCAACTCCTTGATCCCAGCCGTGCTCAAAGTTCTGCCCATCTGCCTAGAGCACTCCTCCACAGCGCCTTCAGCGGCTGCTTTCTCTTCTTCGCTTGCTTCTCTGTGGGCAACTTCGCTAAGAACCGCTGCACCCGTTTCTGTGCCTGCTTCCACTAGGAGGTAGTGCGGCTCGGTGTTCACGATCTCCGTTATCGCCAGATCAAATCCGAACGTCGCCTTGGGTCCGGTCTTCATCGATGTGCAGAAACATGTCCCACCGGCTTGTACACAGTTGACTGCAACGACGAAAAGGTTCTCGCGTCGTGACTTGTAGGATGAGTCAACATATTCTCCTGCCATGAAGATCTTGTCCTGAACTGCCATTGCGTGCAGTTCGCAGGATCTGACGCCAATGAACGCGGACCTCGGCGTCTCCTCTTTGCTTTCGACGGTCTTGAGAGCTGTCTCATCGCTCTTTGCTTGCCACAGGCGGACATCTGGTTGGAGGAGGAATTTCTTCCATGAGTGAGGGCCTACAACGTAGCCGAAGAGCGCATTGTCCGCACGTTTCTTGAGGCGATATGTGCCAGCATTCTGGTCGTCGGTCCACCCCGCCGGCAGATCCTCGAGCGATCTCACCTCATCGTACACAATGGCCTGGTCCCGCACAGTCGGCCCAAGAATGCGATATCCTCTCTTGCTCAGGACATCGAGAAGGTGTTGGAGATGCTGACGCTCCAGAACTACCTTGTCACCAAGCTGTAAGGATCGTCCCACCGTTTCTCTTGTGCAGACGGCTCACAACGTACCGCATTAATCTGTCTTGCGGGGTTCTCTTCTCGCGTGAAATAGTTTCTGCATACTGGATAGACTGATATGTGCACAGTCGCTTCGAACGCAGAACTGTCGATCTGGCCGAGACTCATGCCACAGATCAAAGTACGCGGAATCGACCTGTACTGTGAGACTCAAGGGCAGGGCGAACCACTCGTGCTTCTGCACAACGGTTTGGGATGCACGAGAAGCTTCACCCAACAGGTCGATGAGCTATCCAAACACTTCACTGTCGTATCCTATGATCGACATGGGTATGGCCGATCAGCCCACATGGTCACACTCGCCGGGAACTGGCTTGATGCGAGTGTAGACGAACTGTCATGTCTTCTGGACCAACTTGGGATTGAGAAGGCGCATCTCTGTGGAATCTGCGTCGGTGGAGCCATGGCACTTCTGCTTGCGGCCAGGAGCCCTGAAAGAGTGAGAACGGTCATCGCGGCGGGCACCTGTTGCTACGGAGAAGAAAGCATGGCGCCCAAGGCCTTGAAGCTGTACCCGTCACCTGAAGACTTGCCATCTGAGTGGTCACGTGAGATGGAGAATTGCCATGGAAGGACCTACTGGCGAGAACTCTATGCGGTCTTTCATCAGGCGATCAGGGAAGAGAATGGCTATCCATTCAGGGGATTCGACCTGAGGCCGATTCTTCCCAATGTCAAGGTTCCGGTGATGGTCATCTATGGAGACCGGGACCAGCTTTTCGAGATCGAACAGGCCGTGACGATGCACAAGCTCCTCGAGAGATCTGACTTGTGCATCCTGCCCAATTGTGGGCACTTACCGAATGAGGAGAAGCCCAGAGATTTCAATAGGGAGATTCTGGGTTTCATCCGCCGATACCAAACCTAGCCACAAGTCGAAAGCAAGACCTAGCCAAGAACCGGAGACACGCTGCAGGCTTAGTCCGATTTGACCGTAGGGTTCTTCTAGTGAAAAGCCTCACTCATCTACTGAGTGTTCCATGTTCAAGGCAGGGCGAGCTTACTGTGGAAAGATCCTCACAGTCGATCTTTCCAAGAAACAGGTGAAGGAAGAACCGATCAAGACTGAATGGGTTCAGAAATTCATAGGAGGCAAGGGCCTCGGCATCCGATACCTGTACGATCTCGTGAAGCCTGGTACGGATCCGTTCTCCCCTGATAATGTTGTGATATTCATGACGGGGCCTCTGACGGGGACCGTTGCGTCCACAATGTCCCGTCTGGCAAGCATCACAAAATCCCCTCTGACCGGGACTATGAGTGACAGCTATTCGGGCGGGTACTTCCCTGCAGAACTGAAGTTCGCCGGTTTCGACGGAGTCATCGTTGGCGGACGAGCAGCCAAGCCCGTATACTTGTGGGTCAAAGATGGACAAGCAGAGCTTAGAGACGCAAGCCACCTCTGGGGCAAAGGTGTCTTCGAAACCACCGACCTGATCATCAAAGAGTCCGGAGAGCATCCAAGACGCTACATCGAGGGCCCCAAAGTGGGCTGTATTGGGCCGGCCGGAGAGAACAAGGTGAGGTACGCAGCAGTCGCGTATGACAAGCACCATTTCGCCGGCAGAGGCGGAACAGGCGCAGTGATGGGATCAAAGAACCTCAAAGCGATCTGCGTACGAGGAACGAAACAAGCGAAATCACTCAGCATCAACTCTGAACCAGCCTTCCTCGAAATGGTCAGAGAAATCGTGAAGAAAGACATCCAAGAGAACCCAGACGAGGAATCACTTATCAAAGAAGGAACGCCGTCTGTGGTCAACACGAGCCAGGGAGCAGGACTCCTCCCGACGAGGAATTTCCAGACCGGCGTTTTCCCTGAAGCTGACAAGATAAACACAGATGCGTTGTTCGACACGATCCTAGTGAAGCACATGACTACGTGCTTCAGCTGTGCCATTGGATGCCGCAACGTCACCAGAATCAGAGATGGCAAGTATGCAGGGCTTGAAGGCGAAGGCCCCGAGTACGAGACACTTGCCATGTGTGGATCCAACTTGGAGATAAGCGACATTCGTGTCATAATGAAGTTCAACGAGGAATGCTCCGACCTGGGCCTCGACACAATATCTGCGGGAAACGTTTGCGGCTGGGCGATGGAACTCTTCGAAAGAGGCATAATCACCGCGAAAGACACCGGTGGTCTAGAGCTACGATTCGGAAACTCAGACGCGGCAGTAGCATTGCCACGCCTGATCGCCTTGAGGAAAGGCATTGGAGACACACTGGCCGAGGGCGTTATGGGGGCATCAAAGAAGATCGGAAAGAACTCCGATCGGTACGCGATACATGCCAAAGGACAGGAGTACCCAGCCTACGATCCCAGAGGATCATTCGGAATGGCGCTCGCCTACGCGACATCAGACAGAGGAGCTGACCACAACCGAGCGTGGCCGGTGGCGTCTGAAGCGTTCGGCAAACTCGACCCATTCACGGCCGAAGGCAAGGCTGAGCTCGTTCAGACAGATCATATTCGAACGAGCGTGAAGTGGAGCACACTCATGTGCGACTTCTTGGCTGCCAACCTCGGCCTCGTCGCAAGATTCCTCAACACTGCATGTGAGACAGACTACACGGAAGAAAGCATCAAGATAGTTGGGAAACGCATCTGGACTCTGACTAGACTGTTTAATGTCAGGGAGGGCTTCTCCAGAAAGAACGACTCGATGCCCCCGCGGATGTATCTCGATCCGTTGCCAGACGGCAATCCGAAGGGCAAGGTTGTCCCCGAACAAGACTTCCAGAAGATGCTTACAGACTACTATCGCCTCTGGGGGTGGGACGAACAGGGACGGCCTACACGCGAGACACTACGTGAACTCGACCTGGAAGACCTAGTCGCCAAAACGAGCTGAACACATTCCTCGCCGGTCCGTATCGGGCCTACTCTCAATGATACAGCGGACCGTGCCAAGACCCGTGACAGCTACCGCAAGTTAGGGAAAGAATTCACTCATGCAAGCTCGCTCTTTGGGCCAGTTGTCCCCGAGGTGCTTGTGTCGATGTCGACTTGCACATCAATGCCTTTCCTGACACTCTCTGTGACCACACAGAAGTCCTCGAAGAGCTCCAGACACCTCTTCGATCGACCAAGGTCTTCTTCTCTCAGCGATGGGTGAAGCTTCACCTTCAGAGACGCAATTCTCCATCGTCCCTTCTCGTTTCGTCGTGTTACGGTCTCTACTGAAGCAGTCAGATCGTTGACAGGTACCCTTGCTTTGCTCAGACAGAAGAGCAGGCTCGAACTGAGGCAATTCGCAACTGCAGCAGAAAGCAAGCGGGATGGATTTGGGCCCAGACCCTTTCCAACAGGTTCAGTCTCGTCTGTTACCAAGTCTTGCATATCTGGAGAATCGAATCTTACTCTGAACTGATAGTCCTTTACTCTCTCCAGTCTCGTAGTGAAGCGTTTCTCCTCTAAAGACACGTTACTCACCGTGACGATAGACCACCATCTCAAATCAATGAATCTGACGGTTCTAATAGCACAAGAACCACAAGCGCTTCGCAGCACTCGCCCAAGTCTAGCGATCTATTCCTGGAAGCACCACATCAGGGGAATAGGCGCACTTGACCTTGTACTTCGAGACACAATCGCGGCACTTGTCTTCGTCGCAGAGCTGGCTGCTCAGGTACTTCTCTCCGCCATCCGGAGCCATCACAACCATGACACCATTGGCAAGCCCCTTCGCCTTCTCAAGCGCGGCGTGCAGTATTGCTCCAGTGCTGGGCCCGCAGAGTATTGCCTCTTCGAGCGCTAGAAGGCGCGCGGTCTCCTCTGCAGTCTGTAGGTTCACATAGTGTCGTTCGTCTATCATCTTGCTGTCGAATATTTCTGGCACATACTGGGTCTGCAGGTTCTTGAGTCCCTGAATGGGTGTCTTGCTTTCAGGCTCTACCGCGATGACTTTGAGATCATGATTGTACTGCCGGAGTTTCTGCGCAACACCCATCAGTGTTCCTGAAGTGCCGATTCCGCCGACGAAATGTGTGATTCTTCCCTTTGTATCGTTCCAGATTTCTTCCGCGGTCGTCTCATAGTGTGCTAGAACGTTGTAGCAATTTGCGAACTGGTTTGGCATGAAGTACTTCTCCGGGTTCTCTGCCACTATCCTCTTGGCCAGGTCTTAGGCGCCATTCATTCCCTGTGCGCCAGGAGACAGCACTATGCGAGCGCCGTGGATCAGGAGCATCTTTCTTCGCTCCATGGTCATCGTCTCAGGCATCACAAGCACGAGCTTGTAGCCCTTCACGGCACACACG
>JBAVVE010000285.1:0-9727 GCA_049697135.1 Bathyarchaeia archaeon
CAGCAAGTGAGGAGCGATTCGCCTCACGAGGGCATGTTCATGTCGATCTAGAGAGGCGAAACGCAGCAGAATGCAGTTGGCCCATAGCTCTTCAGTACTCTATGCGGTGAGGGCGACCTCGTTTACGAGGTCTATGCATCTTGAGAATGTGACGCCCTTTCTTCTCCTCATGGCCTTTATGAGAGCCTCAAGGATCGCGGTTCTTGATGCTCTTCCGATGGTCTGCGGATGCATGGTGAGATTGAAGTAGGGCACCTTGGCTGCATATAGTGAGCTGAATTCCTGCATCCACACACTGAATGCCTCATCGGGAGGTCTTCTGTGTACTTCGAAGATGCTCCAGTCGTCCAATAACCATGAGACGGGGAGCTCGACGATTCCAGTCGGCTTTCCCTGATACTTGATCACGTATGGTTTCTCATCATCCATGAGACTGCTATCATACTTGAGGTTGAACTTGAGGAGATTCTCGATCGTGTAAGGGCTGAATTCCCAGTCTGGTGCTCTGAAACCTACTGGCTTCTGACCGACTATCGCTTGTAGCCGATCGAGCGATTTCCTGAGAATTTCAGTCTCATTCTTCTGTGAATTGAGCTGGGCTAGGTTCTCATGCTTGTAGCCGTGGACTCCGACCTCGTGTCCCCGTCGCACAATCTCTTTCACACTCTCAGGATAGGTCTCAGCTGTCCAGCCGGGCACGAAGAAAGTCGACTTGATCAAGTACTTGTCGAGGAGATCCAGGATTCTAGGGAGCCCTACTTTGGGGCCGAACTGCCCCTTGCTACGCGCGACCGGTTCGTCTGCAAGTCCACTGTAGGGGCCTCTAACAGAGCTGTCAGCATCGAAGTCAAAGGTAAGCAGGACAGTGAATCTTTGCGCTCTTGTCCTAGCCACAGCTAAGTCTCCTTTCATCAAGAGAGCAAATGACGAGGAACTCGCCTATGTTTTATACGGTTTCGACGAGAGTCGCCATTTGCATGCCCAAGAAGGTCTAGCAAGGATTGGGATTGTGCTACCCGGAATATGGTCGTCTCCGCACTGTGCTCATGCACGCTCCAAGCAAAGAGCTTGACCTAGTCGACCCACAGAAATATGAGAGATACCTATTCGCAGATGCCGTCGATCCAGAGGAATTTCGAAGACAGCATGAGCGTTTCATCGATGCCCTTCGTTCTGAGGGAGTCAACGTAGTCTTGGTCACCGAGGTATTGCGACACCAGCCCGAGTTGCTCAATTCGATTGAGCGGCTACCGAACTTGGTCTACACCCGAGATACAGTCGCTGTCACTCGGGCAGGATATGTCCTAGCGAGGATGGGAAACCCTGTAAGACGAAACGAGACAAAGATTGTCGAAGCTACTCTTCGACAGCTCGCTGTTCCGATGCTAATGAAGACCCAAGGACCAGCAACGATTGAAGGCGGAGATCTAGTCTTCTTCGACGACGACACGATACTCCTCGGAGTTGGAAACAGAACTAACAGAAGAGGACTTCGAGAACTGACGACGGCTGCGACCAAATCGGGACTCCGCAGAGTGGTCGCAGTGCAACTGCCCTCATGGGTTCTTCATCTTGACGGAACGATGATGGTTATTGATCGGGACTTGGCTGTGGTCCACGCACGGTCTCTGGGGGGCACAGCCTCCGTCTTCGAGAAAGACAGACCGAGTAAACGTCTCAGATTCCTTGAGTTCCTGAAAGTGGGCGGAATGAGGCTGATTGAAGTCACGGATTACGAGAGGCAAAAGCGTGCCACGAATGTCATAGCCATAGGTTCTCGCAAGGTTGTCGGCTACGCTGGCAACGCAAGAGTAAGACGGGAGTTCTCTGAGAACGGTGTCGATTTCATCGAGATCGAGGGGTCGGAGCTCATTCGCGGGTTTGGCGGGCCACGTTGCATGACAGCTCCTATCGTCCGAGACTAATGGCGATTCCTGGGCACGTCTCAAGCGGAAGTCTAATGGGGTCAAGTGGATGCGTTCGGTCGCCAGGAGGCTGAGGATATGATATGCGTCTTGTTTCTGGAGATTCTGTCCCAGCCTTGGTTCGTCTAGGCTAGGCAGAGCCTAACTTCCGATTCTGTTTCGAGGAGCCCTTCCGTACATCGAGTGCACGGTGGGTTCCATGGGTGTGTCGAGGTTGACCAAGAAGAGTGTCAGAAAGAGAGCTAGCGTCTACCCGGAGCTACTGGAACCGCAGGGACAAGGACCGCATTATGGACCCATTTCATCATCCAATCAAGTCGACCCGCTGTGACGAACAAGATCAAGGGCGTGAGGACTATGAAGACCACGAACCTCATCAGCACCTTCAAAGTGATTCCATTGATCGCATCAGAGGTACCTCTCGTGCGCTCGCCAGATGCAGTCTTGTCGATTCTTCTCGCCCGCGATTCTCGGCTGTGGACCAAGGCCTGAAAAATGGGGATTCCGACAAATGATGCATCGCCTATGGAGCATCTTCAAGGAGGAGATCGAAGGGTGTACACGCGGACGGCCCAATCCTATAGAAGTTGACCTGACGATCAGCCTTGGGTGCGACTCATGAGATGGCTTAAATGATTTGCCGGCAGGTAGTTGGAAGTGACAAGAGAGAAAAACGCAGCTTCACAGGGAAACGTCATGATCAACGAACTTCTTCAAAACATCAGAAGGGAGTTCCCACGCGCTGAAACTGACGCGAATGGGAGACGCAGAATCTTTTTCGAAAACGCAGCTGGATCACTGGTCCTGCAGAGAGTTGCGGAGGCTGAAGCAAAAGTTCGCTTGGACTGCTCCGCCAATGTCGGAGGCCCATCATGGGAATCGAAGAAGAACGCGGACATCATACTTGAGGGTAGAAGATCGGTAGCGGATTTCCTGAACGCACCTTCAGAAGACTGCATCGTCTCTGGTGAGTCAGCTACGAATCTGCTCTTTCATCTCAGCTACGCCCTTGGAAAGGAGATGTCAGGAGACGAGAACATTGTCACTACAGAGTACGAGCACCACGCAAACCTCAGCCCCTGGCTAGAACTTCAACGCAGACAGGTTGTCAAGGAAGTCAGATTCGCACGATTCAATCCTGAGGACGGGCTACTGGACCTGTCTCATCTCGCGAGTTTGGTCGATGAGAAAACGAGAATCGTCACCGTTGCGGGAGTCTCGAACGTGCTAGGCTCGAAAACACCGCTCAAGCAAGTCTTAGAGATCAGCAAGAAAGTAGGCGCCTACACGGTTCTGGATGCAGTCCACACAGTCGCCCATGTTCCGGTTGACTTACAGCAGGTTGCTTTCGACTTCGTTGTCTTCTCGGCCTACAAGCTGTTCGGCAGACGCGGGAGCTTCATGTTTGGTCGAAGAGACCTGCTGGAGACTCTGAAGCCGTACAAGGTACTTCCTGCGCCAGATCGTGGACCGGAGAAGTGGGAACTTGGCACACGCGATCAGGCCCTCTTCGCCTCGATCACGGCTGTCATGGATTATCTCAGTTGGCTCGGGAGTAATGTGGAACAGGAGGTTCAAGACGAGATTTCCAGCTACGCTGGAAGAAGACGACCTCTCAAAGCGGCCATGTCATGGATCGAGAAGTATGAACGGACACTCTCAGTTGCCATACTTGGCGGGAGAAATCAAGCTAGGGGCATGCAGGCAATGAGGGAATTGGAGATCTATGGAACGAAGGATCCAGCCAAAGCACACTTGCGTGTCCCGACCTTCACTTTCAACATTGTTGGCGCCGACCCGGAAAAGGTGGCTGAGTATTTCTGGAACAAGCATGCGATTGCCCTTCTGGCTGAAGACGGCGGGGGCTTCTATTCGAGGACTCTAAAGACATATGGGAAATCCATCGGGATTCGCGCCAGCCTTGTACACTTCAACACTGTTCAGGAAGTGGAGGGTTTCCTGTCTAGCCTCGCCGAGACTGTGACGCACTTCGGCTCTGGATCAGTCGTTAGGACTAGGGTCTAGACCGAAGACCGGCCATTCATAGGCTCTCCGCTTGGTGAGCGCCTTCCTCACCGCCATCAAGGGAGTTGATGATTGATTTCTCCGTGTCTCCGATCTTCTTGAACAACTCGCTCAGAATCCCAATCCCAGAGAGCTCCTGGTTATAGCGAAGCATTTTCGAGGTCTCGTCGAGAATCCCGCTCACGATGTAGAAAGACACGACATCCACCCCTCTGGGGTCCCACCTAGCCGAACCACTGAACTGTCTCCGGATCTCTGCGGTCGTAGCCGCGCAGAGGTTGGAGGGCTTGCTGGATAACCCTGCGGAGCACTTCAACTTTGGCTACAATAATCCTCCTCCACCGGATCCTAGTGCGCCCAGCGGAGCCTACGGCTACGAGGTGATGATTACTGTTGGATCTGAGGTTGAACCAGAAGGAGAGGTGAAGACCAAGCAGATCCCAAGTGGACTATACGCCGTGGCGAGATGCAAAGGTACGGACAACATCTACCGAACTTGGTCGTACCTGTTTCATGAATGGCTCAAAACTAATGGTAGATACGAACTCGACGAGGAGAACGAGCCTAGTCTCGATGAACACCTCAACCCGTCCGAAGAGAAACCGGAAAGATGGGTCTTTGACCTCTACCTTCCCGCCAGACCGATAGTGCGACCGCCGTAGTCTGGACAAGTCCGCGGTCAAGCAGTGAATCAGGTTCAGAGAGAATTCAAATGTCCAGGCCTTAGGGGCTGGCTTTCATCAACATTCGTCTCTGTAATGATGGCCTATTCTGTCATGGCTGAGTATTCTCGTTCGCAATGACAAAGCGTACTTAAGAAGAAGCGTAGGTGAGAGTAGTCACCAGGTACGAGAACGTTGGTGTCCGTTCGCGGATGGCTTGCGCTTGTAATAGTCTTCTGGGTGGTATTGGGAATTCTACTCTACTCTGCTTTTGCTTACTACTCTCCTCTGCTTGTCAAGTTCATGAACACGCTCTATCTTACAGGCGCCGGATGGATCGCGTCGCTTCTGCTGTCATCAATCGTTGCGCTTCTTGCAGCGATAGTGCTGGCCCTCATTGTGGCGATGGCAACAGGCAGAGCCAAGAGGTCTTGGCCATGGCACAAGGGCAAAGTGGTCATCAAGTGTTCCAAGAATGGTCCCGACTTAGTCATCGTCGACGGCAAGACGGCCGCATCTCTTTGCAGATGCGGCCAATCAGGTAACATGCCATATTGCGATGAAACTCACACGAAGATCGGATTCAGAGCTGAGGCAGCGGAAGTAAAAGTCCTACCTGAGAAACAGGACAGCTGATATCGTCAAGTCCGATGCTATGTTTCATTTGTGTGTGGGTCTCTTGGTGCGCACACACACAAAATAACGAAAACGACGATGAACGACGGTTCAAATTACGGCGCGCGCACCAAGCTGCCCACACACACAAATCAACAGTTCATATCTCAAGTCGACACCAACAAGTGGCCCAAGGCCTCCTAAATGAATACGCCAAGGCTTTCCCTTGCAGTCTTGCATGATTTGTACGCCGTTTGTAGACTGCGAGCTGACGAGAGTATTCCAAGTTGGGCCCTCTCCGGTAGCTTCTATTCACTGACGCGAACTCCTGATGAGCTTTCCATTGTGTGCCCTCAAGAGCTTGTGCCAGAAGATGTTGAAGCCGTTAGAGGATGGAAATCCTTGAAGGTTGAAGGAAAACTGGATTTCAATTCAGTTGGAATCTTATCTTCCCTCACTTCATCTCTGGCCCACGTCGGAATCAGCATATTCGCAATCTCAACATACGACACCGATTACCTCTTCTTGAAAGAGAGTGATCTAAACCGAGCGGTTGCAGCTTTGCGTAAATCTGGGCATGACGTTCGCTAGCCGACAAGCGAACCGTTGATTCGTGTGTGCGCGCGTTCGGTGGTGCGGCCGTCCGAATTTGAACCACTGAATTGCGCGCTCTCAGCAACGCAACCTTCGAAACATCCGCAGGCGGATGAGCAAGTGACACCGGCCGCTATCCTGTTCCTGCAAGCTTGTGGAGCGAGGGTTCCTCATGCTTGGTCACAGGCCGACCAACGCCCCTGGGGATACCGGCGGCTCAGTGTCTAGAATCAAGTCAGGACCGTTCGGACGCTTCCTCGTCGTTTTCCACAGGTTTGCCCCTACCTTGCAAGCGTGTCCTTTGCTGGCCCATACTCACCGCACAAATCACTCCGAATAGGCTCACGCGATCATTGAGGAGCATGTGCGTCAATTGCATGACAGTAGAAACGAATTGCATGACAATTCAAACGAACCGTACATACGATTAGAGCGGTCCCATGACCTCGTGAACCGGTTCATCCTCCCATAGATAGGTCCCTGGACTGTTCACCAGTAACCCTGCCCACATTCCTGAGCCCTGTTGGAACGTGAGAATAAGGATGGTATTGATGGCCACAGGCGCAGACCCCTCTATTGATGGGGGCCTCAGACCCTTTGCGCTCGCTCACGGAAGGCATTGGAAGGAGTCGCCGATGATTGAGGCGTGGCTCCCGAATGTGTACCATTTTGCGCTGGAAAGCCGGGCAATATTGGCGAGAATGGCGGTGTCGGAGCGTGTGCGGGCTGTGTTGGTGAGCGGAAAAAACAAGGGTGTAGGCCACCCTAGATTTTTTCGCGTCCTGAAGGGTGTCTGACGCCCTAGTTTTCTGCCGCATGGCGAAGGTATCCGCAAATAGAGCATGCTCACACACCACGTTGGATTCATCCCGTAGTGCTCACATTAGCGGTGCTGGCACGTTCGAAGGGGATAGAACACCTTCCTGAAGAGGACGAAAAAGAAAAAACAGGCAACTCACCTAGGGTGGCTGTTGGTGAGATAAATGAGTGGCGGCGAGTCGCCCAGTTTGACCTAATGCTCCGAAGAATCGTCAAGCGTGGAGCTATCGTGTGAGTGGGGGAAGGAAGATTGACTAGTCTCAAAGAATCCGTCAAGAAAGATTTGGTATGCGTGTTCATAAACGAGTTTTGGTCTGTTGATAAGATAGATGCACTTTGTGACAAATGGGTTAACAAGATCATCAATAAACTCGAAGAACACATGCATTGTAATCGTCCCCCATCCTATTTCGCACGACAACAAGACGGTTACGATCTAGCAGTTGGACAAGTGCTCAAGTTTCTGAAAGGCGAAGCGTGAATGAGCGAGAAGGATAAGCCGATAGTTTTCGAGACGGACGTTCGTTATGCAACATTCCGAGATCACCATGAACATGTCTGGGTTTATCATGATGTTCCTTGGCCTGGTGGTACGAAGGTTCGAGTTACAATCGAGAGGCTGAAGCGTGAATGAGTGACCCGGATTTCAGGCAAGTAGTCCAGCTCATGCCGCGGCCAGAAGCCCCCACCCCAACGGGTGACGGCCTCTACTGTTTCCAATGCTGCCAGTGAGTCTCGCGGTCATATTCTCGCAAACAGTCTATGTAATAATCAGGGCGGTCGGCCACGTGAGGCTCGCGGAATCTGTTCAATAGTGGTGCGGCAGTCATAGTTTGAGTCGTCATCGAGGTACCTTGGTGCGCACACACACAAAACGAACGACGACGAACGACGGTTCAAATTACGGCGCCCGCACCAAGCATGGCACACACACACAAAATCGCACGAGCAGATGGTGAACTCTACGCAGAATCGTCCTAAACCAATTCAGAACCTCAGGTCCAGAAGCTCGATAGTCAAAAAAGGGGCAGAGCTATCCTCGCAGATCCCGATTGGGCATTGAACGCAGCCAAGACGTTGAGTAGAAAGGCCTAGATCTGAGCGGCGGGTCGATGGGACCTCTTAGGTTGCGGTGGGACGCTGCCAACGGCGTCTACTCTAGCTTGAGCGTTGATAGCCCGGGGGTTACCGCTCCCAGATTGTAATTTGTACCGCTCCCTCTTTTTTTCTGAGCACTGCGCGTAGAGGGAGGTTGGAAGCCGTACTCTGTCTCCCTCATCTTGCGTCTGGCTTGGATCTGATAAGGAGAAGGCGTCTGAATGGGGTTCTTGGCGGGTCCGGTGGGACTCGCAAAGATTCTCCTGCTGGAAATGGATTCAAAATTCAACTGGGTTCGAACCACATAGGTTTCGAGCTTGTTCTTGCAATGATTGCAGTCGACCAATAGTCTGATGGCAGATATGCCACACATGATCGTGGTGTGTTGATTGGGCAGGCTGTGATGTCGTCACAATTCTCGCGCATACATAGAGACGCAAGGAATAAGACTGGATGGCGCGTGTGTTTGGATCGATGGCAATTGTCGGAAGCGAAAGAGGGTTCGTCGCGAAGAGACTTCCTCAAGATCGCTGGGGGATTCGCTGCAGGGGCAGCCGTCGCTGGCGCAGCGTTTTCGGCGATGCGGCCTCCGGCAGGACCGACTGTGACAGAACGCGTGACTGAGACGATGACAGCGACCGTGACTGGTGAGGGGCCACCCTTGACTGTGGGCGACATCGGTGCGTTCCGGTCCGCGCTTGAGCGAGACGGTTTTGTTGCACAGGAGGGGGAGCTGGGTGTGTTTCCTCTCGTCGAGATCTACGAAAAAGGTTTGACGAAATCATGTTGGGGCAATGACCCTACCAAGCCCTACCTGGTGTGTCTGGCCCCGCCGGCGCCAGGGGAAGAAGTGGATAGTGTGAAGTTCAAGGTAGGCGAGTTCCTTGGCTTCAAGGGCTTAACGGCTATGTTCCGCCTCCGCCCTGATGAGGCTCTTGTCTTCGTCGGGCGGACACCGCCCGAATGCAAATACTTCGGCTATACCGGCTACTTGATGGAGAGATTCTATGGAAATGAGAAAAGGGTGATCTGGGCGAACCTGACCGACTCGCTGAATAATCTGACCATCAACACTGAAGGGACTCCGAATGGGTCGGAGGGGAACCCATTCGACAAGAACGCGATAATTGTGAATGCGGCGGATAGGGGCATTGACAAGCGCGTCCGCGCAGCAGCCATCTCAGCCGGATACTCGTCAGCCTTAATGAACACCTACGTGATTCCCTCACCAATCTTGAACATGGGCCTGGAGAATGATTCTGATACATTCAACTTCTTCATCCGGCCGTCGGTCTTCAAGGAGAAGCAGGCTGGCGATGCCTACGCCAAGAACCCGCCTGCAGTGATTCTGCGCATAACTCCGAAGGACCCTGCCAAGCTCGATCCTTACGGGGTACCTGAGCTGAGGGTGCGGGGAACAGGTAAGACAGAGCTTCATCTGACCCCCGCTCTCAACGATTTGCGCAAGGCCATCCTGGCGAAGTACGGTGAGTTGGAAGCTACGGAGCTTGAGATCAGTGAATGGATCCCGGAGGGGTACGAGGGTATCCAGAGAGGAATCAACAACTATGGGCCTTCGCCGGATGCGCTCTATCTGTGGACAGGAGGGCAGCTCCAGTATTACCCCCAGTGTCCGTCGCTACTGCAGAGCGAAGCGGAGAGAGCTCCGAAGACTTTCACTCTCGGCGACGATCCGAACGAGTTCGTAATCGTCTACGGAGTCAACCACGAGGCCACTGGAAAAGCAGCCTTCTCGACCTTCGGCCTCTATGGGGCGGACATATGGAATGGTGTCGGAGGTGTCACTAGTGACCAGTATCCGACGGCTGAGGAGTATCTCCCCGGCAACCCCAACGCCAAGTACCTTTACACCTACAAGATCGGTCGACGATGTGACGGCAAGAACTGCTTCACAGTTCCAGGTCCCGGCCTAAAGGCGCATGGCATCGAGCTGAACCAGCCGATCTTCATTGTCTTCCGAGCCTACTT
>JBAVVE010000286.1:0-1791 GCA_049697135.1 Bathyarchaeia archaeon
GTGATACCTATTACAGCCATATCCAAAAGGCCTTGGCCTTTTTCCCCAACCTGACCATGGATGACGGGGCCGACCTTGTCTCTTCCTTCCATTTCATTGCACTGGAAAAATGGGGAGAGTTGTCTCCAGGAGTTCGTCAATGGGTGGAGGGACTTTCTCGGGCCAAACGGGAGGAGATGGTGAAAGGTCTGATCGGCGGAACCGAAGAGACCACCACGGGGGTGATACGACTCCGCTCCATGGAGCGAACAGGAGTATTGAAATTCCCTATCATCGCCGTCAATGATGCGGAGACCAAGCACTTCTTCGATAACCGTTATGGGACCGGACAGTCCACGATTGATGGAATTATCCGGGCCACGAACCGATTAATTGCAGGGTCAACCTTTGTTGTCTCCGGATATGGATGGTGCGGGAAGGGTCTTGCCATGAGGGCCGATGGGATGGGAGCCAATGTGATCGTCACAGAGGTCAATCCCCTAAGGGCCTTAGAGGCCGTAATGGATGGGTATCGTGTGTTGCCCATGGCTCAGGCTACCGAGGTTGGAGATATCTTCTGTACGGTCTCCGGGAATGTGAATGTGATCCGAAAGGAACATTTCTTGAAGATGAAGGACGGCGCGATCGTGGCCAATTCAGGCCACTTTAATGTAGAGCTCGATCTGGGAGGGCTTCGCGAAGTGACACTTTCCCGCAAGGAAATCCGCGACTATGTGGAAGAGTTTCAACTCAAGAATGGCCGAAGGATCTACCTATTGGGAGAAGGAAGGCTGGTCAACCTGGCCTCAGCCGAAGGCCATCCTTCCAGCGTCATGGATATGAGTTTTGCCAATCAGGCTTTGTCGGCTGAATATCTGGTAAAGAATTATCGTCAATTAGAGAAGAGGGTTTACCAGGTTCCCAACGAGATTGATCGGCAGATAGCCCGGATGAAACTCCAGTCCATGGGGATCCAGATCGATCAACTCACCGAAGAGCAGGAACACTATTTAGCCTCCTGGGAGCAGGGGACATGAGCGACGATCAACATTCTAATCTTTCGTCGAAAAAATCCAAGAAATATTGGAGATGGGTTCTCTTCTCTGTTCTAATCTGCTTTGGAGCACTGGCTCTCTATCGAGGATGGGGCGCCACTCAAAAGAAGTCCGGAAAACGGAACCTCCAGACCGAAATCCCTGTACAGATCTCGCCTGTCGTTCGTAAAGATCTTACTTATTCTCTTTTTGCGACAGGAGATATTACTCCCATGATGCAGGTTGATCTCTTTCCAAGAGTATCTGGGTATCTGGACAGGATTCATGTAAATTTGGGTGACTCTGTTCGTCAGGGACAGGTGATCGCCCAGATTGACCAGGCCGATTTTGTGCAGAAGGTGAAAGAGGGTGAAGCAAAAGTAGCCCATGCGAAGGCCCAGCTATCCGAGCTCGAAACAGGCTCAAGGCCTGAAGAATTGCGCCAGGCAGAGGAAGCGGTCCGGCAGGCTCAATCCCGTTTTGACAATGCTAAACTCCAGCGGGAAAGGGTTGAGGCTCTCTTCAAAAGGCAGGTCATCTCTAAGAAAGAAGCGGACATTGCTGATATGGAATTCACGGTGGCTGAGGCGCAATTGGCAAGCAGCCAACAACATTTGAAACTCATTAAGGAAGGGGCTCGTCAGGAAGTGAAAGAGGCAAGCCGGGCAAAGTTGAAAGAGATGCAGGCTTTGTTAGCGCAGGAGCAGATTCGTTTGCAAAATACGAATATTGTGGCACCCTTCCAAGGTGAGATTATTCGAAAATATGTGGACGGAGG
>JBAVVE010000287.1:0-7510 GCA_049697135.1 Bathyarchaeia archaeon
CGGAAATAGGATGCAGTAAACGGGAGGTCGAACAGGGTTCTTCCTCAATCTTGCCCCTGCGAATTTTCTATTCTCAGTTCTGCTATGGCTACCACGTGATTATGCTAAGCTTTGGGAGTAATTCCTGCAGGACTTGAAAACTCCTCCAGTTTTCGGCGCACCGTTTTCTTTCCCATCGTCGCTCGTTGTGCTTTAATTCTTTCCAAAAGGATGGATGCTCGTTCATCGTTGCGGGATCAGCTCTCCCCGAAACGGCTTTGACCGATTGAATAGGTTACAACATAAGAATGGTAGCCCGGGGGAGACCTCCGCTCCAGCGTGAATTCATACCACATCCGCACGCCATCTAGCTAGTGGCTATAAGTGGAAAAGGCAGGATGGCGCTATCTCAAATGCTATGGCAACTTCAAACTGGAAGCCTTTCGCCTGGACTCGAATCACATGATCATGTGTTGTAGACGATAACACCATAGCACCCCTTGCTGAGGTTTAGGTTGCCAGTCATGAGAGTACTTTCGAACCCCTCACGTTGAAAAGTATCGGAAATCCTTTCGCCTCTTCTTCTGAAGAGCATCTGTAGATCTATCTCGTCTGAGAAAGATCACACCTTCGAAATTGACCCCGACGACATACTCGCCCTCTGCTCAGCGTTGTCTACCCCCCTTGGGCCAAGCGATGCACGGTTCATTCAAAAGTTCCACTCGAAGGAGACAGCTGGAAAGGCCAAAGAGAAGATGCTGATCGTCCTGGATCAGGCGTAGGAGTGTATATCCGATCAGATCGACTGATTCACTGGCGTCTTTCTGAGAAGTCAGAAGTTCGTAAGCAGACTGTCGATATCTGTGATGGCGACACAGGAAGTCTCGTCGGCTGCTCCGTAGTAGACTAGGATCTTTCCGTCTTTCTCTATCACGCCGTTCGAAAACACGACATTGCCAAAGAAGCCTTCTGTTTCATACGGCTCCGTTGGCGTCAGAAGAGGCGTGTCCGCGCGCCTGACCACTCTCCACGGTTCTTCGAGGTCAAGAAGTACGCAGAACACCGAGTAAACGGTCTTGTCGCCCGTGCCGTGGACGATGGCGAGCCATCCTTCCGGCGTCTTGATAGGCGGAGCCCCGGCCCCGATCTTCACCCACTCCCACTTCGTATCCCGCGGGCGTAGGATACATCTGTGATTGCCCCAGTGAATCATGTCCGGCGACTCTGCGTACCAGATCGACGGTTTTCCGAAGCCTGAGTTGTTGGGACGGTGCAGGGCTATGAACTTGCCGCCGACCTTCTCGGGGAAAATGACCACGTCCTTATTCTCAGGATAGAAAATGAGTCCTTTTCTCTCGACGCTCTTGAAGTCTTCCGTCACCGCAAGGGCAGTGGCCCACGAGTCCTGCGAGACGGCCGTGTAGGTGATGTAGTACTTGCCGTCGATGAACGTAACTCTCGCATCTTCAACGCCGTACTGCTCTGTTTCATCGACGGGAAGAATGAGTGGCTTCTCGTCCACCGTGAAGTGCAGGCCGTCCTTGCTCCGCGCAATCCGGATGTGACTTATCGTGGAAAGGTAGTCCCGGCCCTTGTACGCTACACCGCGCGTATCATACAGTTTCACATCTGGATCAAGGGCCTTGAACTCTACGATGTCCGGCCGCGGGTGTCCGTCATCGAAACGGTACGTGGGTGTACGGATATAGCCTTCTCTTGGTTCGCATGTCTCCGCCACGCGCAGAAGCAGGAGGACCTCGTCGCCGAACACCGTCGCACCTGAGTTGAAAACCCCTTGCACGCGATAGCTTTCCACCGATGGTTTCACGTTATCAGGCCTGACAATGGGGTTCATCTCATACTTCCTGATCATATGTTGACTTCTTCCCTGATCTCACAATGGTTGGAGCTAAAGGCAGCAATATGTTGCCCTTGATCCAAGGATTTGGGACTTTGGCTTTTGTGCGATTTTCTTCCTGCGGGCATCCGGATTTGAACCCTCATTGGAGGAGTAGATTTGTGTGTGTGCGCGGGTCTCGTGGTGCGCCTATTCTCTTGAGCCTGCAGGCGGAAGACTGACTCATTGAGCCGTTCATTCAACGATCCACCACGGTGAATGACATTGGTTATTCGTGCCCGAAACGGTGACCCATTCCAGTCGTTGAAACCATTTGACAAGATTGTCACTTCTAGATTGTGCAACCCACAAACTGAGTTGTGAGTTCATCGTTCAGAGTGCCTATCGCCATTAGATTTCTGGAAAGAAATCTGTCAAAAAGAGCTGGATGACCCGAGGGGCTTTCTCATAACAAGTCCCTCCGAGGTCTGAACGACTGAGGGAAAAGGATGCAGGAGCATGAACAGCAGTTGCTCGGGATTCCGGGACTTAAATAGGATTGGTTCTTGCGTTTTCAAGAAGACTTGTTGTGCGGTCTCGTGGTGCGCACACACACACAAAAATACGATACGGATGTACAACAGTATTGGATAGGAAGTTCACGTTTTCGAGGGGAATTTGATGTATCTGAGTTACTGCGGGATAAGGGTCACCGATCTCGAGAGGTCATTGAAGTTCTACACTGACCTGTTTGGGTTGAAGGAAGTTGCTAGAGGCGACAGAACAAAGCATGGCGCTGGTATCTACGTGCTGCTTCGTGATCCCAAGTCTCACCAGAAATTGGAATTAAGCTGGTACCCTGAAAGTTCACTGTATGGCGTGCCCTATGCACCCGGTGAAGGACTTGACCACATTGCCTTCAAAGTAGACGATGTCACCAAGACGTTTGGAATGTTGGTAAGCAAAGGTGTGGAGGCTACCGAGATTGACCCCTCCGTATACGGGGGCTGGAGCGCCTATGTGAAAGACCCAGACGGCAACTGGATTGAAATATACCAGCAAGGGCAATCGACTGACAATTCGATCCCGGAGGGCTACTAGAGAGCTACTTGAACTACAAAGTTCTGTAGCCATTGCGTGCGTCGTGATTTGAACCATTGATTTGTTTTGTGTGTGTGCCCGTCGTGGTGCGTACGCACACAGAGAGAACCCAATGGTCAGGTCGGTGCAGGACGGGTCGCATGGACCCGGTTAACCAGTGACCCCGATCACTATCAGACCTATGATGACGAAGACGAACGCGATCACGTGAAGCCGATCCAACTTCTCATGAAGCAATGCGACAGCCAGTATCACCGTCACAAGCGGGTAGGCACTGGATATTGGAACTACAAGTGACGCAGATCCCGCGTTCAGTGCAAATGAGAAAGCGAAAACCCCGCAGACGTTCAGTGCAAGCGCCGTCGCGCCGAGAGCCCAGGCGTTCCACGATGGGTTGCTGTCTCTCGACTGCACTGGTCTAACCCTTCGGAACCATGTGTATGCAATTGGTACGATCGCTGATGAGATCACGTAGAATCCCAAGATGTTTCCTGGACCGATTGCGTTGATCGCCATCTTGGATGTTAGACCCCAGAAGCCCCAAAGCGCGAACGCGAGCAGCGCAAAGAACAGAGACCTCCTCGGCATCGCATGCTCTGCACCGGGGTTTGGCTCATATGACAGAGCTACTACGCCACCGATTATTGCGGTGAGAGCTATCGCCTGCGTCGCTGTCAAAGTCTCTGAGAGCAAAAGGAGTGCGCCGATGACGGTCAAGGCAGGATAAGCCGCAGATATGGTCCCTGCGATGGCGATCTGACCGTCCACGATAGACTCGAAGTAACAGAGGTAGGCAACCGTGCCAACGATACACGAGATTGCGGCCAAGACACCGTCCCCGAGGCCGATGGGCAGATTATCTCGCCAGTAGTAGAATCCTAAGAAGTACGTCAATCCATCAACGACGACAATGAGAACAGCAACGCGGGCGACCCCAAGCTTCTGCGTAGTCAGCTTAGCAAGTATTCCGTCAGCACCCCACAGGAACGCAACTGCTATTGCAAGAACGAACCAGAGCTCCATGGGCACAAACCGTCTATGAAATCATAGTCGTGGGATGCAGGTTGGTTCGTTAGGGGAAGAATGCCTTGACAAGCCATGGCATCGCTGTCATCTGCTGCGTGCGTAGTCTCTTTCGAGCGCCACCACGTATCTGTCCCATAACTCACTAGTCTGCTTCGCGTCTTCCTTTTTCGTTGGTGTGTCACGTATCTTGTACTTCTCCCTAAAGGTCATGTCCAACCTTGTCCTTGCGGGGCCGAGTCTGGTCAGTCGATAGTGGCCGATCTCATCACCTTCCTGCCCAGCATAGTCCAGATGCCATCCGTTCGGCGGCCGGAGTGTCACGATATTAGCGCCGTACCTAGACCTACCTGACGATCTGTAGGCAGAGATGTAGACTACTCGGCGTTTTGTCTTCTGCAAGATGATTCTTCCCGTCTTCGAACCCGTGATCTTGTTGTCATCTTCCCTGAAATCAGTGCACCAATTGTAGACGAACCCCAGGGGAGCGCTGATGATCTTCGAAACGTGAATAGTGTGGCTCGCGGTCAACGGCCTTCCCGATACACTGTGCGCTCAGTCATTTCTTTGTTTGGGCAGCGCCGGAGATATGGTCTACATGTGCGCTAGAGGCCTCTTGGCATGTATCGCATCAGAACCCCCACAGGAACGCAACTGCTATTGCAGGAACGAACCAGAGCTCCATGTACACAAACGGGCCTAAGGAAGCATGGTCAGGAAACGCAAGTCAGCTATAGGATTCTTCCCCTGACGACGAGGGGATTGGGGAGCAGGAGAGGAGGAGTGTCATTGTGCGCGGAACCAGCGGTGCGCACACACAAGATACGTTGTCATCAGTAGACGCACTTCGCCCCACAAAAGCTGAAGTCCTCGATCATAGTGCAAGGATATTGAGACAGATTCAATCCATGAAGAAAGATACGATCAAGCGATTCCTCACACCAGATCGGAAGAAGATCCTAGTCTTGGCTGTGCTTATGTTAGTGGCATTTGCCGGATACATACAGAGCTGGGTCTTCAGTGGCAAGGACATGGGTCTACCAAAACCTCCGCTCTTTGAGCTGATCGCGCCTTTTCCATTCTGGGTTGTCTGGGTCGTGCTACTTTTGCCTCTGGGTGTGTTGTCAAACGTCATCGTGGCGATTGGCGGCTACGATGCGGACTTCATTATGCGTGGACCTTTCTGGCTCTTTTGGGTGATTCAACTGCTGTATTTCTACGTTGTTTCCTGCGTGATAGCCTTGGTCTGGGCGAGATTGAGCAGCAGGGTGCAGAGGAAAGAAAGGCTCTAGCAGATACCTCCCAGAAACCATCAGGCCATCGTCGCATCGGTCGCCGTTTGTGCGTACACGCCAAGACAGACATAGTTGCCGCGTCAAGGGATGACCCGAAGGTTCTGTTTTTATTGTGCTTCGCGCGTCTTTCTGAATCATGGAACCAAAGCAGATCGTTGATACGATACTCTCTCTTGACAAGAACATACGATATGTCGGCGTGGTCGGTCCCGGACCGGATTACGAGATCAAGGAATCACGCATGAGAGAAGGTGTCAAGTCACTCACGTCAGACAAGCAAGATCGAGAATTCGTCCAATTCCTACCGGAGATAATACTCGGAATCGCCGACAAACTGAAGGATGACATGGGCAGGATCAAGTACTCGCTGCTATGCTTTCCCAATGCTACTCTGATGCTCTTCAAAACGCCGGAATATGCGGTCGTCATGAGTTTGGAAGCAGGGACCTTTGCCCAGCCAATCTACGAGCGACTCAAGCCCTTGCTAGGCTTGGAGTAGTAAGTACCCGATTCATACTCGCTTGAGGATTGCCGATAGTTCTGTGTGTTGGTCACTTGGTGTGCACACACACATAAAACGACTGCTCCAACTCTAGCCAGATCAACCAAAACGAGAGGAATCAGGGCGCTTGTTCCGCAAAGTCTCCAGCGCAGGTACGCCTTACTTCAATGCGAACTCGACAGCAGCCTTTGCGTGTATCTCTGCTGTGTCAAATATTGGAACGTTCACATCTTCTTGCTTGATCAGCAGCGGTATCTCAGTGCATCCCAGTATGATGCCTTCCACGCCGTTCTCGACGAGTTTTCCGATGATCTGCTTGAACCTCTTTTTCGAGGAGGCATTCATCTTCCCGACGCATAGCTCATCAATTATCACTGTCTCGATGAAGTCTCTTTCGTCCTTATCTGGCACGAGCACGTTGATGCCGAACTTCTCCCCTATCCTCCCCTTGTAGAAGTCCTCCTCCATGGTCATCTTCGTGCCGAGCAATCCGACCTTCTTCAATCCCTTTTCTAGGACCTTTTCCGCAGTCGCGTCAGCGATGTGAAGTATGGGGACGTGTATCTCCCGCTGGATTTCGGGCATGAACTTGTGCATCGTATTTGTGCAGATGAGGACGATGTCGGCACCCGCTGCCTCCAGCCTCTGCGCAGTGTCTATCAAGATCTTGGTCATCTCATCCCAGCCCTTGGTCTGCTGTATCTCCCTGCTCTCAGCGAAGTCGAGCGAATACAGGATGCACTTGGCGGAATGCAGCCCTCCTAACCTCTCATTCACGGTCTCGTTGATGATACGGTAATATTCCTTCGACGACTCCCAGCTCAATCCGCCAATAAGCCCTATCGTCTTCATGAGAACCCCACTATACCGTAGCTCATCCCGCGTTTCTTAGGTGTTTTTCCTCATCTGCATATTTCATAGTTGTCAAGGTTTGACCGAGGACAGACAGGATTCCACAAGGATGGCGCAGTCCGTCCGAATTTGAACCGTCATTCGTCGTATTTGTGTGTGTGTGTGGGCACCTTGGTGCGGGCACCGAGATTTGAACAGCCGAGCCGAGTCATCCATTTGTGTGTTTAGGACTTCAGTGAGGGCGCAACTTCAAGGTCATGGTGAAGCAACGTTAGAAGCATCCAGAGGTCGAGGATGCAATCGGCAGACTCAACGGACTTATTACTCCTTGCACTCACACTAGACTTATGCCCTATCAATTCAACTTCGACCTTACAAGAGTATCTAGATTCTTCTTCAGAGAAATTACGGAGGCAGCGCACAAGAGAAAGCTGCATAGAAGGATTGGCGAGGTAGCTCAGCGTCTTCTTGAAAGGTTCAGAATTCAAGAAATCACAGGTTTGGATGTTCCTCAGGCTCTGATGCTTCTCGAGGATTTGATAGATATCCAGATGAAGAACCTCAGCTACCGGGAAAGATTCTTGGGAACTTCGCGAAGAGTGCTGTTTCTGCCTCACTGCTCAAGGAAGTATATGGACAATCGGTGCAAAGCTGTTTTCGATCGGAATATTCCATCATACAATTGCTCTCACTGTTCACCCGACTGCTTGGTAGGTGAAGCCACACTGGTAGGGGAGAAGAGAGGATACGATGTATACGTTCTGCCGGGTGGGTCATGCATCCATCAGATTCTGCAAAAAGGCAGTTATGAGGCGCTTGTGGGAGTGGCTTGTGGCGAGTAAATAAAGCTGGCCGAAACGCTGCTAGAGAAGACAGGGTTGCCGGGTCAAACCGTGCCTTTGATCAAGAATGGGTGTGCTA
>JBAVVE010000288.1:0-2676 GCA_049697135.1 Bathyarchaeia archaeon
CAGATCAACAGCAAGACCGCCGAGAAGAAAGGAATCAAGGACGGAGACCAAATTGCGATCGAGACAATGAACGGCATCAAGCGGACAGGCCGTGCGGTGGTCACCGACACTATTCATCCTGAAGTCCTCGGTGTCGCAGGGACATTTGGAAAGCGCGCCCTCGGCGAACCGATTGCAAAAGGCGTGGGAGTGCACTGGAACGCAATATACTCGCTCAACGATCTATCTGTGGTCGACAAGGTGACCAGCTCCATCGATGGGTGTGTGAGGGTGAAGGTGTACAAGGAGTAGATCGACGATGCGCTACGGAATGGTAATCGACCTGAAGAAGTGCATCGGATGCATGTCCTGCCAGATGGCCTGCAAAACCGAGAAGGGAACTCCGCCAGGAATATTCTACCGTCGCGTATTCGAGACCGAGGTCGGACAGTACCCCCTTGCCAAGCGAATGTTTCTCCCAATTCAGTGCATGCAGTGCCGAGTCCCGATATGCAAGGAGGTTTGCCCAACCGGCGCAACCGTACAGCGCGAGGACGGAATCATCACAATCGACAAAGAGAAGTGCATGGGATGCAAGTACTGTATCGTGGCTTGTCCGTACCCGTCGAGGATGTCGGTGAAAGAGATAAGACCGTACTATGGAAACAAGTTCACACCCTACGAACAAGTGATGTACGCCGACCACCGAGTGGGCACTGCAGAGAAATGCGACTTCTGTCTGCCGAGATTGGAGGAAGGGCTCAAACCCGCTTGTGTTCAAACCTGTCCGACGAACGCGCTTTACATAGGCAACCTTGACGATCCCAACAGCGAGGTTTCCCAACTGATACGGGCTCGATCGGGGTACCAGCTTAAGCCAGAGTACGGAACAGATCCCTGCGTATACTACCTTTCATGAGGCGGATGAAGATGGCAGCAACAATCAAACTTAACCCTCAGCGGTCGTGGGACTGGAAGATCGCAGCATACCTGTTCTTGGCAGGAGTTGGAGCTGGCGCCGCGCTTGTCGGTGCAGTCGCTCATCTCCTAAGCCCTAGCTTCACGCCATTGATGCAAACAGGCCTGTGGATCGGCATTCCTCTGGTCGTGGTGGGGGTACTCTTCCTGATGTGGGACCTAGGCCAGCCTACGAAATTCACCAAGGCACTGAACAAGCCGGGCACATCTTGGATCGCAAGAGGAAGCTGGATCCTTACGGTCTTCTTGGTCTTGAGCGTAGTACTGTTCGGTCTCTGGATCTGGCCGTTCACCGTATTGGGGACAATGCCCGGTGCGGTTACGGCTCTTGAAGTCCTGATAGCTGTCTTCGCCCTCGGAACCGTGGTATACACTGGCCTCCTCCTTGGAGCGAGCAAACCGATTCCCTTCTGGAGCATGCCTACGCTACCGCTACTGTTCTCTGTCTCGGCAACTGCCACAGGAATGAAGGCGAGCAGCTTGCTCCTGACACTCGATAGTCTAATGCGCGGGACGCCCTTGCCGGACATCATAGCGACGCTTGCCCGCTATATCGCAATCGTCATAGCATTGGAGATAGCTGTGGTTGTACTCCACCTGTGGGGTACTCATCAAACGGTGACCGCGAAATTCTCCACCCTGCGTGTCTTGCGGGGACCGCTCGCGACTCAATTCTGGCTAGGATACGTGGTCCTAGGGCTGATCATCCCGCTGCTCGCGGAGACGCTCGTTCCAGGTGCTGGCGCGGGTTCCGAAGCATTGTGGATCATGGTCGCCGCGGTATTGGGCCTCATAGGCGGGTTCATTCTGCGACTGACTGTAGTATCTGCCGGTGCCAAGACCCCGCTACCAGCCATGGGCGGAGAAATCGCTATTCCCGCAAATATGTAGAAGAAGAGAACAGAGTTCGCCGGCGGAGGGTTTTCCTTCGCCGGCACCCACACTCTTATCTTATGTATCACAATCTTATGTAGGGAAACCAACTACGAGTCGTTCGGGAGGAACTTGCGATTGTCGATCAACCCTTTCTTCCCGCCTAGGCCAATACCTGACACACCACAGAACTCCGACCGATGCCAATGCCCAAAGTGCCCCACCTCCCCTGGTCAACCGAGTTTCTTTTGTGCCAGAGGAGAACCCTCGAAGACGATCAGCAAGAAGGGGTGCCTCTGTCACCAGTGTGCGATCTTCCAAGAGTTCAAGCTCAACATTTACTTTGACGAAGCCTACTTCTGCGAAACGGGGAAGATTGCTTAAGACCCGAGCCCTTGACGGCTGGGCGAGGCCGGCGCCTAGGATCTTCTTATTCCGGCAGACGAAACAGTCGCGGACCGTCAAGAGGAGACCCGGATAATGGCCGAGGGGTTTTCGAGGTTCGAGAACAGAGATCTTGAGTTCTTGAGGAGAGCTGTGGGAGAGGCAAACGTAAGCGTAGAGGAATCCGAGCTTCTAATACATGCCATTGATTCTTTCCCGAGCGAGTGGGTGAAGCCAGACGTTGTCATCTGGCCTGAAAACACCGAGCAGGTTTCAACAATTCTAAGGTACGCCAACGAGCGCAAGCTCCCGATCGTTCCAAGAGGAGCCGGCAGCAGCCTCGCGGGAAACGTGCTTCCGGTGCAACATGGAATAGTGCTGAACTTTCGCAAGATGAGCAGCATACTCAAAATCCTTGATAGGGACCTCCAAGTCGTCGTGCAGCCCGGTGTCGTATATGAC
>JBAVVE010000289.1:0-6221 GCA_049697135.1 Bathyarchaeia archaeon
AGTAGTTGAGGATCTCGCATGTGCGGTTGTTCGCCTCGGCGAGTTCGTTGTAGATGTGCCATTTGACTTGTCGCATGGCGTCCTGTTTGCGGAAACTTGACGTGTAAGGTTCGCCTGCTTCCTGGTACCATCTCTCTTTGGCGGTTTCTCCTCCATTCTCCTGCCAGTAGCGGTTGTGGCGGTCAAGTTCTTTCTTCGCATGTTCGGCTTGATGTATGACGCAGCTCCAGCAGATGGCTTTGCCGTAGGTTGGGTCTTCGAGTTTTTCCATGAGTGCGGCATAGTCGCGTAGATAATCGTCGGGCATAGTCTTTCCGTAGATTATGAGGATGGAGTAGCTGTCAGGTAGCTTCGACCAGTCTCCCCACTTCCATTCGTCCGCGTGGACGACGCGTCTTCCGCGGAATCTCCAAACACGCGGCTGTTTCTCGATTGTTCGTTTGAGCCTATGGGCTTCCCGTTTAATCTCGTTAATCCTCATTTGTGTCCGAATCCTTATCCTCACTCAGTTTCGAGAGTGTGAGCTGTTTCAGCTCGTTGATCTGTTGCTTGAGCGCGTCAATCTCCACGTCACGTAGTATTGCGTTGCATGCCTGTCCAGCCCCGATGGCGATTCTTGACCACTTGATCCGATCTGACGCGGGCGTCTTGGAGCTCGTTACTCGCTGCATCGCAATTTCCATAATTTCACGTAATTGTTGAAGTAGCCACTGTCGCGTTTGCTCTTCAGCGGCCGGCGCTGCGTCGTTCGCGTGTTCGACACTGCTCGTTGGTGGCATGGTCAATCCCGCGGTCGCCTCACCCGTTGCTTCCACAAGTCCTGATCGCGCTGCGTTTTCGTTTCGTTGAGCCGGCCGAGGATTATGTCACAGATCCTCGTCACAGCCAGCTCCGCTTCAGACTCTTCTTTGAACCCTGCAGACCGAACGATGCTTTCATCATCTGTACTGCGGACGGGTCGACGCGACACCGCCTGCCCTGATGGGTCCCCACGATGCTTCGTTGATGGCTCGTGTTTTGGGATCTTACGTTTCACCGGGATCATGCCGTATCGAGCGTCAGTGTGGCCTCGATTAGAGGATTAGAGGTCGCCGAAAGTAATCGCGCGCTCAACCAAACCTAATCTCCGCCCAGCAAGCCCGCGAATTTTTTTCCACGAATAAGCCCGAACATGCCACAATCGCGCCAACGTGCCACAAAACACGCCCACCCAGACAGCATGGCTCCCCATTTTTCCCGCCCGGACAACTGTCCACATCAAGAGCCTAACCCCCGATCGCACAAGGGCAATAGGATGGTCCGTTTCGTTGTCCATTTCAGCCCTAGGCGAGCCTGGGGCTTGTCATGTTGAACCATACCTGCAACCAGGCTACTCGATGTTCGCCGCCCGTCGTCCAGCCGAATTCGAACGCATTGGTCTCTGTTTGCAGTTAGACACCAACACGCTGAGGTGACGACTCAAGCAAGCCCATATTCTGCAACTTCCAAACTCTGATTTCATGGCCCGGAGTCTACCTCGGGGAGCCTTGGAAGCTAAAGGAAGAATAGGCCTAGGTTGGGGGATGTCAAGAGAGGGAGCGGGTCAATCTGCCAATCGAACGAGTTCTATTCTCGTGAGGAGACTGTACGCCTGGCGACGGTGCAATTGGCTGAGGAAGCGGGTGCCAGATTACCTTGAAACCGGACTTGGCCGCCCGAACATCGCCCCTATCCATTTCCTCCGCCGTTAGCATGCTTCAGGTTCTCCGAATCCCACTTGCTAGTTCTCTGAAGAAATCCTTACGCGAATCTCTTCCGTGCCGTTCTCGATTATCATAGATTTGGAAGAACAGGCGGTTCATGCTGATCACTGAGCCGCCTCAAAGGGTTGAGCACTCATGACCCTGGCTCCATGTGGACAAATGTTCTAGTACGTGAATCCACAACCGATTATTTCCAAGGTGAAAGCAGGGAAGTGGGCGATTCTACATGGAGAAGACACCGCCAACGGAAGCCGCCTGCGAGGTCTGCGCAAAGTCCGTAGCAAGGAGAGACGATCTTCTCTGCGGCGACTGCTCCCGCGCCTTCACGCTCATGCTTGAGCTGCTCCACGGCCACCCGGACGTCGACGTGGCAGACGTCGACCGCATCAAGGAAGTCTACGAATGGCGGATGAGAAAGAAAGGACTCCTGCCAGCCGAACCCGAAGTTGAGGACGAGAAGAGAATCCTCACCGAAGCCCTTGCTCTGCTCAGGCGTAAACAGAACGACACGGCGCAACAGCAAGAAGCCGTATCGGTTCCCACAGAGTGAGGCTCCGAGAGGAGGAAGTAGTTGTCCCCCAAGCCCTGCGAGCTGTTTCTTCTAGAAATGTGATCGGCACTCATTCGTGATGAATGACTCTCTGCCTAAGACTCAGCCTGGTCAGGGATTGCGGACGTGATCGTGCGTCGCGACTGTTGGAGCTATCGTTGATCGAAACGTCTAGACGCGTTCGTAAGATTGATGACCCGCCTTACACTGTCAATGCTCGAGTCTCCCTGTAGGACTTGAAGGACTTTCAAGGCGTCACCAGGGCCGAAGGGGGTCGCAATCTTTCTGAAGATCATCTCGCGCTTAGTCACACGCTCCGTAAACCCATACTTCGTTAGAAACTCCAAGACTCGAGTAACCTCGTGGGTTGGCCGTCCCAAGCTGTTGGACAGATCGCTGGGACTGTAGAACTCGTCGTTTCCCATCGTAGACCAAACCACGTCAACCATGTCAAACGTCATTGCAGATCGCAGCTCACGCGTCTTCATTGTTCCTCTCTGCGCGTAAGCGTCGTGTGACCGTGTTCAGCAAAGATGGGCGACAGAGATCATGTATCGAATCTTCTAGAACGTTTACCACAGGGTCATATAGCACATGGGCCACAAGAATGTCCGCCACAACGGGACAGTGATTCACGTGGCTGTGGAGAACAGAGAGGTCGCAGCGCTCAAACGTCTAGGCCTGACTGAGTACGAGTCGCGCATCTACCTTGCGTTGATCAAGATGGGACCAAAGAAGGCGAGCGAGGTAAGTTTCTTCGCACAGGTCCCAAGGACCAAGGCCTACGGGGCGATCAGGGAACTTGAACGTAAAGGACTACTCCGCATCATAGGCGGGAAGCCCGAGCTGTATGCGCCTTCATCTCCGAACGAGACCCTCGCACCGTTGGTGACTCAGCTTAACAGCGAACTGAAGGACTCTGAGGATATGATCCAGTCGCTGACAGTACTCTTCGAATCGAGTCAGTACACTAAGCGATACGAGGCGCCCAGAGAGGTGGCTGAATTCTGGCAGATAGACGGGCGGAAGAAAGTCTTCGATAAGATCGGTGAGATACTCCGCGACGCAGCGAAATCAGTCAACTACTACACAGATGTCCGCGGCTTGATTCGAGCATACAAAGCTCACTCCGATGCTCTCGAGAAAGCTAGGAAACGCGGAGTCGTAGTTCGAGTCCTTGCGCTCGTCTCAGCCGAGAACGCCTCGGTGGCACAGGAGTTCTCTGAGATCGTTGACCTGAAACGGCTTGACAAAGCCCTCGGGCCAAGTTTCATCTCGGTCGACTCTCACGAGCTCCTAGTTATCGAGAGTAGGCCAAGCGATCTTAGAACCGACAGGGGCTTCGACGTCGCTATGTGGACGACGAACCGGCTGCTCGTCGGGTTGCATGACCAGTTCTACGAGCGAATCTGGAACTCTCTCCCACCACTGAAAACGAAAGAGCCCACGTAAACTCCGAGCGGCCCTAGTTCCCGCCTTGTTGTGGTGTAACGTGACGCCAGACTCTGAGCAACAGAAACGAGAACAGCAACGGCGCCGAAACCAGGACAGTCAACACGACGCCAGATGATGCAACCACAAGCAGACCGAGCGATCCTGTCAACTCGCCAAGCATGAGCACGACTACAGTCGCCAGGAACGAAATCGACAAGCCTTTCAGCACATGGATGCCGCGGATCCTCCTCTTCGGGAGGAGTCGAACCAGGAAGAACGCGATCGGCGTCAGATATGCCAGCCCGATCAATGCGCTCGCGACTATTCCTGATGTGACGACTGCGAACTCCGGAGAAAACGCGAGCACTGAGTACGCCACGGACGATAGCTCAAGGATTCCGATTAACGGGTACAGCAGAACCCTCATCGGGGTTCTCGTCGTATCGTGGCTCGCGATGAAGTTCGCAACCTGCGGACTGAAAGAATAGTACCACATGTTGAAGGCAGTCATGAACGCCGAACCCGCGCGAGTTGAGACCACTAAGTGATCTCTGAAACCTCGGAGGAACTGCACCTCCGGAGTCGCCTCCGAACCGAACGTCACAGTCGCGATTATGCACGGGAACAACGAAAGCTCTCTGTAGGACGCGGTGTAAGTCTCGGGCTCGAGAATTGTCTGCGGGGACTTCACTGGGCCTCCTGTGCTGTTCTTCCAATCTGCGAGAACGTATTGGCGGAAGGCCTCTGAGGCAGTCGCGTTCGCGGAGAAGGAGACAGATGAGCCAGGATTGTACCAGAGCGTCACAGTCTCCGGAGTCTTCACACGGTAAGACTGTCCGTCGACTACTATGGTGAGGGTTGTTCCGTTGCGTACTCCATTCACTGCAAAGACAACCCTGTACTCTGTGCTCCAGTTTGCCTGTATTACTTTGGGAGTATCCATGACGATCGTGTTTTGCTGAGCACTACCTGATGCATCCCCGGACCAATTCACGAACACTCGTCGTGTCCCGTTGCCGCTTTCAATTGACAAGGTGTCAACAAGGTATGTGACTTGGGTGTTCGGATCATACCAACCAGCCCCGGCAGTGTGACCATGCTCGGACTCTATCCTCAACTCATACTGAGTGACCCACATGGCCGACACAAATTTCGGACCCGACATAGTGATGCTCTGGTTCGGGTCTACTCCCGACAGATCCCCTGACCATTGCACGAACAGGTATCTAGTTCCTTTGTCAGTCAGCACTGTAGAACTGAGCGAAACAGTTGCCTCGACGTTCGCATCGTACCATCCACCGCCCAAGACCCCATACGATGATTCGACACGGAGATAGTACTGGGGCTTCCAGTTCGCAACCACATTGTAGGGGCGGTCCATTGTGACCGTGACGATCGTGGAGTCTGATTCTATGTCTCCGGTCCAGTTGACGAAAACGTATCGCGTCTGATTCTCCACAAGACTCGTCGGTGAAGTCGCTGTGATCGTGACGGGCGTCCCAATACCGTACCATCCACTTGGAGTCGTGGCTCCTCCATTTGGCTCAAGCGAAAGCAGATACTCCGAATTGAAGTTGGCCGAGAGAAACATGTCTGACGACACAGAGATGGTTCGAGGGTTGTCAGTGACTCCGTCGCTCCATTGTCGAAAGACGCAGCGAGCGCTTGGGTTCATGTAGATTGTCGGCTGGATTTGCAGAGTGTTTGAGCCTGGCAGAACTCCGATCTGGAATTCACCAACGCCCACGTAGGTCTCATTGACACCATTCACGATGAGCCACCATTGGAGGTCTACGCCGGCATCTTGAGGCCTTACCTCAAGCGTCAGCGTGTATCCAACAACGACCCTGAGCATCTTTGCATTGTTCTCCCTGTTGGTCTCAGAGAGAACTTTCTCAGGATCCATTATGACCTCGAAGTAGTAGGTACCCACTGTCTTGGGCGTCCACAGCAGATGGAACTGCTCGGACTCCGCCGGGTCAAGGGTGAGCTTCCGCGACGAGAAGAGCGTACCATTCAGGTATACAGCAACAGTGAAGGTCTTCGCCTTCAGTGTCCCCTCGTTCGCGACATCGACATTCAGTGTCGCCGTATTGTTCGGATGAATGGCCGATGGATCCAGCGTGAGACCCTCCACCGCGACGTCCACGGTCGGGGCCAATGTGTCGACAACGACAGAGAAGGATGAACCGTCCGTGCTCACGACCGAGATCACGAGGCTGTTCTGGGCGTCCAAGTACTTCTGCCCAGCCTGGAATGGCGCATCGTCTAGGCTCGAAGTCGTCTGGACCGCGTCGATAATCTTGACCGGGTTTGACTTGGTCTCATCGATATATGAGATCAGGACGCCGCTTGATGGAAGTGCTGCGTCATAGCCGATCTTCTGTCGAACCTCAATGAGATAGTAATGCTTCAAGTCTTTAGCCAGAGTCGAAACTAGGATCGCTTGAACTCCAGACGAAGGTAACTCGATCGGATTGATGGTTGCGTTGACC
>JBAVVE010000290.1:0-5592 GCA_049697135.1 Bathyarchaeia archaeon
GATCCCATCCACCACATGGCATGAGCTGAACATGCCCGTTCCTGACAACTGTCTGCTAACCTCAATAGGAGAAAACCCTCGCCTGCTCGAATGACTAGGTGCATCTGCGATTGACCTCGAAGGCCGGCGAGCCCGAGACTGGGCGTTCTCAAGAACTTGGAATGAAGAACGTCACGAATCTTGGGATCGTGAGCCTCTTCACGGACATCTCGACTGAGATGATCCTCGGCGTCCTGCCTTTCTTCGTGGTTGTTGAGCTAGGCGCGACGAAGGCACTGCTCGGTCTCATGGAAGGCGCCGCAGAGTTCCTCAACTACCTCTTCCGCGTCTTCTCAGGAATAATCTCAGACCGGCTTGGTCGACGCAAACCACTCGTCCTGCTCGGTTATGGCCTCTCGACCTTCGCGAAACCTCTGTTCGCGTTCGCGACAAGTTGGACCGACGTGCTCATGGTGCGTCTGGCTGATAGGCTGGGAAAAGGTGTCAGAACCTCGCCACGGGATGCGCTCATCAGTGGATCCGTGAAGGAAACTCGGAGTGGTAGAGCCTTTGGCCTGCACAGATCGATCGACCAAGTCGGGGCCATCCTTGGACCGACCATCGCGTTCCTGCTGCTTCCGTTCCTTGGGACGCGAGGACTGTTCTGGATATCATTCGTTCCTGGAGTCTTGGCGCTGATCGTTCTCGCCTTCTTCGTTCAGGACAGGAGAGGCCACGGCGTAACCACGAGCGTGTTCAAGAACACGAGATCTGTTCTGACGAGGAGGTTCAAGCTCTTCCTGATCGTGATGGGCATCTTCGCTCTAGGAGCATACAACTTCTCCTTCGTTCTGGTGAAGGCGGGCGCACTGGGTGTCCAAGAGGGGACAATTCCTCTCGTCTATGCGACGCTGAATGCGGCCACGGTAGTGGTAGGCCTACCTTCAGGCGTGCTGGCTGACAGATACGGACGCGAGAAGATCCTTCTTGCGGGCTTCGGAATCTTCTTCGCATCCTCTTTAGCAGGACTGGTGACGACTGAGGGCGCCTTGCTGGCGTTTCCAATCGCATTCATCTACGGCTCGTATCTCGGCATCTCCGAGACCCTCCAACGCGCACTAGTGCCTTCATTCGTCTCAAGCGAACTCAAAGGCACCGCGTACGGAGTCTACTACCTCGTGATCGGCACATGTTCTCTCGTGGCAAACGTTGTCTTCGGTCTCCTATGGGATCAGGTATCCATGAATGCGGCATTCCAGTACAGTCTGGTCATGTCATCTGCCGCGATCATCGGCCTGATAGCCTTCATGATCGTCAAACCAAACCTCTGACAAGTGGGCTGCAACGAGCTGGCCTTGACCGAGGTGTACAGACACTGTGATTCGTGCAGCGTGGGTGGCTTTGCCCGCAACTATTTCTTCGAACTCAGAGGCTCTAAGATGCATTGACGGACTAGATGGCGGATGTCTCCGGTCTACCGGTAGACCTTGCGTGTGCCGATGGCCAGAAACTCGATAGTACGACGCTCAGGATCAGTTCTGAAGATCATGCAATACTGAAGACCAATCTCATGCGAACAAAGCCCTTTCCAGCGCCCCTGCAATTTGTGGCCGAGCCTTCGTGGGTCTTCACAAGCCGCAAGCCCCTCGATCTCCTCTTCCACTCGCTTCTGAACTTCGGAACTGAAATGGGGTTCAAATCCATGGATGACATGTTGTCGAAGATGGTTTCCGAAGTTAGCAAGGCAAGGTCTCTCGAGGCATCTCAGCGTTTCAGAGCGGGATTGGGGCGAAGGCGCCTATCACTCACTAAGGTGACAGCCTCAGGCGAAACTATCCGCATCGAACTCTTCAGACGATGGTTCGAGAACGATAAAGGTCATCCTTGACACTAACATCACCCACTTCACGTTGCACAGACGGGTAGGGAGAGAGGACGGGGCCATTCATTAGATTTCTTTCCCCATGGCAAAGATGACCGCGACATCTTTGCTCTTTGTCAAGCACTAGTCTGAAACCTACATGTACGTTATCCATGCAGATTCGAGAGTGACAGGACATGATGAAAGGAGCCAATCACGGGCCGAAACTATCACGAGCCAAGAAGACCGGCCCGAGTTTCGAGAAGAGTGATCACAACTTGTGCCCGGGCTGCGGAACCGACGGCCTCACAGTCTACTTCGAATCGGGGCATTCACGAAAGGTAGGAGCGCTCTGCTACTCCTGTGGCCTAGTTGGATTCTTTGCTCGCAATGACTTCTTCCAACTGAGGGCCGTCACGCGCAACTTGAGAGCTCACAAGCGAATCGTAAGAGTGACAAGCGGTTAGCCCAATGCGCTTGCGCTATCATCACGCCAATACGTGTGTCTCATAGACGCGAATGATCGACGCGAACCCAAGTCTCGGGCGTAACAGGAACAATCCAGGGCTTGCTCAGGCCCTCAAGTTTTCAGTCATGTTTTCGTGAGCCTCACATAGTTCAATTTGAGGTCGGCGACCAATCCTTCGAGATGTCGCTTCTGCTCCTCGGGCAGGTGAGGTTGAAGCTTCTCCGTGAGGAACGCCACGGCGTCGATTGCGACTCGTGATTGGTCGAGGTCGGTTTCGATCTTGTCTGTTCCCGGTTTTGTCCTCAGGCCCATGGTCTGCCAAGCCTTCTCGGCAAGCAATCCTAAGAATAGGCCCATTAGCGAGTATGTGTCAAGAGATGTGATGTCCACCATACCCGGCGGTCCTTTTTCAGCGGCATCATTCTGTTTGTCCATACAATCACACTCCTCGATCTCTGAGTTCCAAGGGGCAACCAGCTCCGCAGACTGAAAGCTCACTGCAGTCTCTGCAATCTTCAGGGGCATACTTATGCGCTCTCAGTTGCTTGGAGAGTGGATGGTTCCAAATTCTCTTCCAATCGGTCTCCAGGAACTTGCCCAAACTCTCGAAGTAACTCTGACATGGGTAGGCATCGCCTGATGGTCCGATGCACATGTTCATGCCGCTCGCTGTGCAACTCTTCACTCCCAGTCCCAGGGTGACCGGGTTGAGCTCGCAGTAGCGTGTTGGTGTGTACCAGAGGAAATTCATGCCTAGATGCGACGCTTTCTCCTGTATTCCTTTCAGGACGGCCTTCAGCTCGTCTGGCTCGAGGGCGTTCTCTTCTGCGAACGAGGGTCCCTTCCCCGAGTGGATGAGGCCATTGCAGCCAAACGCCCTGATGCCCGCACCATATAGGAAGTCGAGCGTCGCCATGAAACCTGCCGCGTTCAGTTTGGTCAGTGTTGTGTTTGTTGTCGTGTAGATCGTCGTCAGGATCAGATTCCTAATGCCATCAATGGTCTCTTGCCAACTTCCCATGGATCCAGTCATCTTGTCGTGAATTCTCGGATCGTTCGACTCGAGCGTAACCTGTGCGAAGTCCAAGCCTGCCTTCTCCAGGGTCGAAACGGATTCCTTGTCTTTGAGCTTGCGTCCGTTTGTCACGAGACCTGTGACGATCCCAATCTGCTGTGCGTACGCAATCAGTTCGGGCAAATCTTCACGTAGTGTGGGTTCGCCACCTGTGAATGTCGCGATGAAGATGCCAAGTGCCTTCATCTTGTCCAGAACACGCTTCCACTTCTCAGTGTTCATCTCTTCAGACTCATGGGAGCCCCCGGCGTAGCAGTGAAGGCAGCCATTCTGGCAGCGGAAAGTGAGCGCTAGGTCCATCCTGATCGGAGCGGAGAGTTCCTGAGTGAAGGGTTCAACCTTCTCTACGCCAAGGTATGAGATCGGACAGACCTCTTCAGTCTGCGCGAGCGTGCTGATCGCGTAAACCAGCCTCTCGTGATCCTTAGTTGCGGTCTCCTCGCTGACCCGGTAGATCCTACGGATGTGCTGCACTGCATTCCGGGTTGGCATGCCGAGCATGAAGTGGTAGACGTGAGCCGCCGCAGTCTCATTAAGATACAGAACCGTCTTCGCATTGATCGCGAGCACGCCCTTTCCGTCGCGCTCGACACGCAGCTGGAGCGCCATTCGCCTGAACTCGTCTCGCCCACGGTAGTAATACAGCCCAGGAGGAACTTCGCGTCTCCTCAACCACCGTGGCAGTCTTACACTCCCTGAATCTTTCGCCATCATCCAACTCCCCCACTAGCGCAGGCACACGCGCAGGAAACACATGCGCATACGCAGGCACATGATACGCATGCACATGCACAGTTCGCCTCATGATGAACTGGCTGTCTTGAAACCCCCTTCGGCGGGGGCGGAGCCGGCAGAATCGAGTTCGTGAACTTCTCAATGCTCGCTACGAAGTTACCCGCGGTCTTCTCTAGAGAGGTGGCGATGTTGTTTGCGAATTCGGATCCCGGAATCGTGGCAGGTGGTTGCCCCTTGCCTATGGTGGCCGGGTTGTAGACCGGATTCGGATCGTACTGCGTGTACCCAAACCAGTACCACCACCAGAACGGCAGCGGCTGGAAATCGAATCCTTTGAACGACGTCTCGGTTCTTCCCCTGAAGTTCTCGTCCAACATGAGCCAAAGCAGATTCTCGTCGAACATCTTCGAGGATACATCAGGAGCTCCTGCTCTCTCAACCTGCTCCCAAGCCTGCTGAACAGTCTTCTTGTAGAACGCAATCGTGTCTTCTCTGCAGAATCCTCTTAGTGTGGCCTCGACGGAGGATCGAATCCGCATGAAGGTGTCAGCAAGCGTCTTCTCGTCGAGTGTTCCATCAGTCTTGATGGCGCGCAGAAAATCCTGTTCGTAGTACCTGAGGTCTCTTTCGCCGGCCCGCGAAGGATCATCGAATCCTTCCGTGATCTGCAACTTCAGGTTTGGCTTGGTTGAGCTGACCCAGACTGCGCGTTTCAGGAGTAGGCTGTATAGAATCATGACGACGACTTTAGCCGGTGGGACTCCGATCAGATATGATGCCTCGACTGCTGTGAGTCCTCGCCTGATACCTAGACTCTCCATCATCATTCTCGGGTCGGCGTAGTTCTTTTTGGAAACCCGCTTCACGGCTGCAACTGCAACCACGATGAATGCGAAAGCCCCGAGGAAATACCATGTGTTTCCAGCCAGCCCCAGGAATCCTTCGGTTGTCTTGGTCGTTTCATAGTGCTCCACGTAGGTGGCGGGAAATGAGATGCCTACCTGAAACTTCGTCTCGGGAGCAAGATCCTTTCTCTCCCAGTAGATAACCAGTCTCTCGCCTTCGTTCGTGTCCGTGTAGGCGTTGTCCCAGTCTGGTGTGACTTTGACCTGCTCCTTTGAGACTCCTGCTGGAAGCACCACCAGAATTCTGAGATCGATCACTGTGGCACTCCACCAGGTCGGGGTGAATTGGAATCCTACATTGCCGGGGTTCATCTCATCCGTGTAGATCACGTGGCCAACATTGGTGGTAACTGTGAACTCTGCAGCCTGTCCGTCAGTCAACGGCTCAAACATGTACACCTTCACTCTGTAGTCGGACCCTTCGCTTGCGTTCTCAGTCGTCAAAGCATGGCCATCTGAGTCGTAGGCTTCGCCAATCGTGAAGTCCCAGCTTGGCTGACCCACGAAAACGTATGTAATACGACCTTGATCACAGACGATGCGGATCGTGTACTGCAGATCGATGGTT
>JBAVVE010000291.1:0-8773 GCA_049697135.1 Bathyarchaeia archaeon
ACCCAGATCTTTACCCACTGCCTCTCCAGATGATACTGAATATCCGCGGCGTGAACACTATGCTGTGGAGCATAGGCCAGGAACAATGTCAATAGCAGGAGAGCTGGGAGAACAGCGAGGACTCTCCGACGCTTTACCATTTAGGTTCCTCTGTGACCTCGAACTCGTTACCACAATACGGACACTTGATCGATGGAGCACCTTGCTTCAGCTGCATCTTGGATGGATCCAGACCTGCCCCGCAGTTGGGACACTTTATGGAATCAACCTTGAGGCTTCCCGGTGCCTGGATTTCATATTTGATTGAAGGTTGACCCGCTCCTGACTTCCATGACAGCCAAGCGATTCCAAGGCCAGCCCCCGTTAGGATGATTCCCACGAGAAGACGTGATGTGGCGTACGTCGACGCCAGTAGGAATATTACGCCGAGAAATATGAGGACTGCCGATGCAAGATATCCTAACACTCTTCCGAATCCCAAGTCACTCAACCCATTGGATAGATCCAGTCAAGTCAGACCTAGTCTCATAAGTTCGCTAGTCACTGTCTTCTTCTTGATCCACTCTTCTCCAATCTCTTCCTCATGTTTGAAAGTGAAAAAGCAAAGCCGGGCATCGTCACCAGTACCAATGCAGTAGCTGTCGAAATAGCCAAGGCTGCCACCATCACCTCCAAGCCAAGGATCTCGTTCACCTTTGGGATGCCGAAGATTGTTGCCAGAGTGTTCGGAACGGATATCACAAATGTTATCCAAGTTAATGCGAGCATGACCCATGTCAGGGCCGTCAGACGTTCGTTCAGTTTCTCGTTCGAAGCTGTAAGCCGAACCATCGCCGTTATCATTCGGTCTTCATGCTTCTCAATCTTCAGAAGTTCCCTCAACAATGTCTCTTCATGAGAGTCCTCGCTCACGTTTTCGCACCTTTCCATGGGCTAGGGGGAAGTCATGCATAGAAATCTCTTTTCTTAATAGCTGTGGCAAGATCGACATGGCCCTTTTGTGGTTAGACTCTTAAGGGCACTCGTATCCAGCGGGACTGTGGGATATGTCACATGAAGCACGTGTTAGGCCTTCTCATCATGTTCTGTCTCTTGATGCCGGCTTTCCCCACGACAGTGGCACGTGATGAATCGGGTCCCAAAGTGGTAGCAGCTGGAAACAGCATCGAGCCGTTGTTTCAGGACGATTTTTCGCAAGGGCTCGCGAGATGGAATCCTCCTCCTGCTGGCGCATGGGACGCCCAGAATCAGGAACTGCAAGGGAGTTCCGACGGGACTCTCGGGATGATTTCAGCTGGAGACAGTGCATGGACCGATTATGTCTTCAGTGTGCACGTGAGGAATCGTGAAGGACTAGTCTACACTGTTCTTGTTCGGTGGCAGGATCCGGACAACTACTACAGAGTAGTGTTGAAACAAGATCATTTCGAGTTCTGGTTGAGACGCTCAGGTGACGAGCAGCTGCTCTACCGCGAATCTCCTTTGGGGTTCTCAATGGCCATGGATGAATGGCATAAGGTGAAGGTCAAGTTGTATGGTGTTGTCCCAACGATTGAGGCATACATAGATGGTCAACCAGAAATTACAGTCAAGGATCTCTCAGGTCGATCCATATCGTCTGGAATGATCGGCCTCGCGGTTGACGCAGGTGTGCTCTCTTTCTTTGACGATGTGAAAGTGACCACACTTCACCCAGACATTGCCGGTCCATATTCCATAATTCTGCTTCTCGTCGAGTTCCCTGATGTGAAACACACTCAGTCACCTCAGCAGATGTATGACAAGATATTCCCCACCTTGAACAGGTACTACACTGAAGTCTCATACAACCTGACATGGATCAATGGCCAGGTCACACCTGAATGGAAAGTACTCCAGAAGCCCTCCACATACTATGACATCTCAACCATAACAGGCTCAGGCTGGCAGAAGGGCCGGACTGTTGAATTCATAGCGGACGCGATACACGCATGGGACAGCGAAATCGACTATCGCAAGTATGACTACGTGTTCGTAGCTGGACCGCGCGACTCGGTCTGGGGATACGCGGAAACCTGCTGCCTGCAAATAAGCACGAACGATGGAGTCATCATAACACGAGGAAGCGGGGAAAGAGAGAACTACGATTGGCGAACATACGCTCACGAACTCGGCCACATCTTCTCCCTGCCAGACCTCTATAGTTACGAAATCGCCTTTTCGGGTCCACGGGACTGGCGTGAGGCAGCCATCTACGTTGGTCCTTGGGACTTGATGTCGCGATCAGATGAGAGGCCTCAGATCGGAGCTTGGGGCAAGGCAAAACTGGGCTGGATACCTCCGAATCACATGACAGAACTACTTCCAGGCGAACAGATTCTCACGATCCTCGATCCGCTTGAGCGTCCAACCTCAGGTATTCAATCAGTCCTGATCTATGTCAGTGCTACCACATACTTCATCGTTGAGAATAGGCAACCGATTGGATTCGATGAAGTTCTGCCCGACAAGGGGATCTTGGTCAGTTACGTCGACGAAGCGAAGTATTGGAGCGGCAACGGGCCAGTCGTGGTTCAGGGTGCTGATCCAGGAAACGGACCGCGATGGCAGATGCTCCATCCGACTTTTGACATCGGCCCAGGAAAGAAAGACCAGTTCACGAACCAAACATACGATTTGGCAATAGCTTTGCTTGACAGAAAGGGAGACTCATACCTGATCGCAGTCGGGAAGCCTAATTTCATCGAGTCTACCAGGTCAGCACATTCGCAGGCAAGTGAGCTGGTCACCAAAGCCGAATCTGCTCTCGCTGGGGCTAAGGTCCGAGACTACCACAGCGAGCAAGCAAGAGCACTCATAGACCAGGCGACGGCACGTTATCTACATGCAAAAGAAGCTCTTGAGAAGGGGATGCTGACCTCCTTCGAACAAGCTGCCAACATGGCGAAGGAGATCATAGGGCTCATCAATGCTGCAAACCAAGCAGAACAACAGTATCAACTCCAACACCCTCAGCAGAGCCCACCCGAGCAGATGATCGTAGTTTCCGTGGTGCTCGTTGTCGTAGTCGCAGCAACAACGCTCTATGTTGCACGAAGACGAAGACCAAGAGCCAAGCCATGACAGGCGGTTCTACTTAGGCACCGAAGATGCTCGATCTGAAGTGTTCCCATCCACGCGGTTCGACTCGAACTTCCTTCCTGTCTCGCAGGAACGTTACGTTGCCCCTGTCAGGTGTAATTTGCCCGATGATGCGGAGGGACTTGACAGCGTTCAATGCTGTCCTTGATGCGCGCTTCTTGAGGGACACGACAAGTTCGTATTCTTCTCCTCCGTAGAGTGCAAGATCAACAGGATCTACTCCGCTTATGCGGGCGAAGTCTATTGCTGCCTCCGAGGTCGGCAGGTCATCCAGCCTAATGCCCACTGAGCTTGCCCGGGCGAGCTCGTGGAGACTCCATGCAAGTCCGTCGCTTGAGTCGATCGACGCGGTGACTGCTCGAGTGCGTGCGAGAGCTATGCCTTCCTTCAGGCGCGCCTTAGGAGAGTATACACTTGTCAGCAGCGTCTCTCTCAGTGCCGGTGGTATCTGTGGTGCGGATGAGATCGTCCTGAGTCCTGCTGATGTGTTTCCGAACTCCCCAGTGACTGCTACCAAATCACCTGGCTTTGCTCCGTCCCTTCCAACGATCATGCTTCGCTTGGCTGTTCCGAACAGATAGCAGCCGATAACGAGGTCGTCACACTCGTTCGTGTCACCGCCGATTACGTAGGCGCCGTATTCCCGCGCTCCTTCGTTGAGTCCATCCGCGATCTCCTCGATGTCTTGTGTCGTGGTCGACCTCGGCAGGCCAAGCGAAACCATTACGGCACGCGGTTGGACGCCTTTCGATGCGAGGTCACTGACATTCATCACAACTGATTTTCTGGCGGCCTGTCGAAGGGTCATGCCCTTTGGAACATCGGTCCGTCCCACGAGCATGTCGCACTTGAGCACGGCGAGTCTGCCACCTCCAATGTCCACGCCTGAGACGTCGTCGCCGAAGGGTATTGGCATGCGAGACATCTTACTGAGTCTTCTCACGATGAGATCGATGATCTCGCACTCCCCGAGCGGATGTCCCTCAGCCATCTGCGTAAACCCTCTGGCATGGAAATCGCTTGCCCACATCTTGAATGCTTGGATTTTCACTGCAGAGATCGCAAGATTGTGATCTTGATGGGCTACTGATGTCGATGGCGCTACATTGGCGTTCGCGCTTGTCGATCCGTGATCAGAGGCGCTCAATGCTTCCTGGGGGACAGGACTGTGATACACAGGTTCAAGGAAGGCACCTGCCTCGCAGCATTGCCTCGGGGCCCTGGGGGGAGAGGCCTCGGATGTGGGGCCGGATATTGGAGCCTCGGGCGGGTCACGATCCCGCGACCTCCCGCTTACGAGGCGGGTGCTCTTGGCTGACTCCAGCATCTACCAACTGAGCTACCGAGGCACATCACGTCGTAGACAAGAATGCTCTCTCTTTAAGATCTAGCTCACCGGAGCCCGTAGAGACATGCTCGCTAGGGGGGACTCTGATCAAGATGCGTTTTCGAACCACGCTACTGTGGCGGGAGGCTTGCCCTTTGCGGCTCAGTCACGAAGAGAGCTACCAATCCAACGGTCGCGAACATGAGTGCTCCCAACAGATAGAACGGAGCCAGCACTGACATTGCATACAGACCTCCCAGGAGGAGCACTCCGAGCGTTCGTCCTAGTCCAAGAACAACCTCGTATCCGCCCATGACTTTCGCTCGGATCTCAGGAATCACGCAGTCCGCCAGCAACGCGTTGATCGGCGCATTGTTCAACGCAACTCCGAGCCCCAGAGCAATCGAGACAAGATAGACTTCTGATGCCGAATGTGCGAATGAGAAAGCAATGACCATCGAAGCGATAACGATCCCGCCTAGAATCACGAATGGTTTTCGTCCGAACCGATCGGACAGATGGCCAGCCAGGAACGTGAATGCGAGCATCGAGCCACTGATGATGGTGAATGAGAAACCGACCTCTGCAGGTCCCATTCCAACGTTGAACGCCATGTACAGTACGAAAATAAGCGTGAAGAGCCCCTGAGTGATGCCCACAATGAATCCTCTGAAGCACAACACGAGCAAGCTCTTGTTCTCAGAGATGTTCCTCCGCAACGATGTGAAGATCGCAAGAGGAGATTCTGAGGACGAAGTACGAGAAGTCGCTGCTCGGTCCCTGATCGGAAGAACAAGCGCTCCTGACACAAGCGCCATCACGAACGCGGCATAGAAAGGAAACGTGAATCCCGCGGTCTGTGCGATTACTCCTCCCATTGTTGGACCTGCAAGGCTTGCCACGGTTTCCATTGTCGACGTAAACCCCATTCCGCTTCCTCTCTTCTCAGTTGGCACCAGATCGGCCGTGAGCGCGAACACGGCAGGTGTTACCACCGCTGATCCGATGCCTTCGATTGCCCGTGCTACAGCGAACTGTAGCAGATCCTTGACGAAGACAAGCATCAATGAGGAAACGGAAAACAGCACCATGCCGACAACGACCGTTCTAACTCGACCAAAGCGATCCGCCATCACTCCCGCCGGGACTAGACACACTATGAGAGCCACATTGTAGATCGAGTAGGCAAAACCGAGAGAAGTAGCATCGATCCCAAGCCTGACTGCGTACTGTGGCAAGATTGGAGTGAACATGCCAAAGCCTAAGGTGACGACGAATAGAGCTAGCCCCAACAGGACCAGCGGAATCGTCATCTTGCTTTCGGTGTCCGGAGATGTGACCAAGCCCCACGAGCTCCTATTCATCTGTGCGCTCTAGCCCGAGGAGACCACAATCGTGACCTCGAATCTGCTACCGTCATGTCCTTCTTGTGGCTGAGATTGAGGAATCAAGGTCTCTGGATACGAGTACACAGAATGATTCCTTTGCTCGAGAGTGGACATCTTTGGCGTCTGCATGACAGCGGTGAGGTCATTCCAGTATCTGAGGTTGATTGCCTGCTTGCTTACGTCTAAGGAACTGTCTCTTGATATTCTTAACCTCTAGAGCGAAGTCAAAGCGTTCGGTCTCGGAGGGTGCAACCCCAGCTGCCGCGTTCTTTGTCAGAGTTCTCAGGATCTTCCGCTCCAGCACTCCTGCCACAGAACCTAGGTGGGATTTCAGCGCTTCATCCAGAAGTTCCGGTTTGGCAGGGATGTCCTTGAGCTCAAGCGATGTGTGCTTCTTCAGCGCATCGAGAAGAGCCTGGCCGGCAATCGGCCCAAGAGTCCCTCCGAACACTTGGCTCACAGATTCCGTTAGCAGTCGGTCGAATAGCTCCTCTGCGCTCGAAGAGATGCCTTTGGATTTGGTGACTTCCACTTGCGGAACTCCTCTGTCCTTTGGGCAGCGGATCCCCGAGGGGCTTAACATCGCTCTGGTACTCTCTATGTGCAAGGGTTCTGTAAGACTTCTTAAAGATTTACATCTATATGCAAAGGGCACCGTAAATTATAAAACGAGAGCCGCATGCAAATAGACATACAGGTGTAGTCGATGAAAGGTAGACCCGGCGGCGGCGGAGTCTGGGACTAGACTCCCCCAATCTCGTTGAAGCGGCCCAGTAGAGACCACTTGACGAGTTACGATAGACTTCATATAGAGAAGAGTGGAAGCTAAAATGAGAGGCATAGATATGCGGCCCTCCGGCCTTGTCGAGAGAATCTCGATGGAGCAGCGCCTCCGTCTGATGGGCAAATCGATGTACGCCCTGGACGAGGCGACCATACGGGTTATTACGTTAATGCACAAGCTCGGTCCGCGGAACCTCCTCGAGATCGCTAGGGTTGCAGGATACCCCCCGACGAGCGTCTACGATCGGGCACGAAGGCTTGAGACGCGAGTCAAAGCTCTCTCGGCAGCGAACTTGGATCATTCGAAGCTCGGCCTTAGGAAGTGCATCACGCTTGTCGAGTCGAATCCAGGCATGGAGGACTATGTTACAGAAGCTCTTGCCGTTCCGAACTACTGGAAGACGATAACGAGATGCGAAGGTGGCTTTACTCACTACGGCCTGCACGCCGTTCCAGAGGATCGGAGCCAAGAGTTCGAGAAGTATGTAGCCCAGATTGAACAATCCGGCCTCGTACGAAGACACGAGACTGTATGGGTGACTGATTATCACTATTCTTTCCCAAACTTCCGTCTTTATGATCCTGTGAACCGCTCGTGGTCGTTCGAATGGGACCGATGGAGGGACCACGTGAAGGAGAAGAGGAATCCGAAACCGATCCGTGACCCGCCAGGCTACCTAAACTACGCCGACAGAACCGACATGCTGATTCTGACTGATCTGGAGATAAACGCTCGGGCGAAGTTCTCAGACATCTCGAAGCTTCTGGGAATAACACTTCAAGCAGTGAAGCATCGATATGACAAGAGAATCGTGCCGAGAGGTCTCATCAAAGAGTTCGTTATCAATGTGCTCCCATATCCTCCTGAGTTCTCAGATCTGTATGAGATTCTGCTCAGTTTCGAAGATGAAGAAAGCATGAACGCCTTCTTCGGCGTCTCTGATGAAATGTTTCCAATTCAGCGTACAGTGAAAGTTCTGGGCGAAAGAAAACTGAGCGTGAGAACCTACTCCCCACGCAGTGAGACGGAACGCCTTTTCTCGATGTTCTCGGGCTTGGCAAGATCAGGCCTGATTGCCGACTACTCTGCCGTCAGGATCAGACCCGAGACACAGACATGGCAGACAATATCCGCTGAGCTCTTCGAGAACAAAACCGGATGGAAGTACGAGTCGAGCCAGCATTTCGCTTCACTCGACACAATATTACAGAACGCCAAGGTGAGCGTTTAGACAAGCGGGAGCGTGATCCCGCATGAGTTCGTCGCACGTTCGTCTACATATGAGCGAAACCATTCTTGCTTGCTGTCGACCGGTATAGGATCGAGAGGATCTCCTCTTCACGTTGCACGTGGATTCTTCAGACAATACCCGTCACGATCTAGACTCGCCGCCTAGATATCGCATTGGCCTGAGATACAGAGTGACCGGCGTGAGGAGATGGGTTTTAATGACCCTTCCCTGCTCGATGAGGTCGAAACCCGGAGCGGAATAGACCGAGGCGAGACCCCAGAGGATCAACGATTCTCCACAGGTTGAGGATATTGAAACAGCTAATCCACAATGGCATATTGTTCCCGAGGTGTGAGCCTAGAGACTTCAGGATCACCGTGCGTGGGAAGCCTATTGCCTTGACTCCACAGCACGAGGAGATGGCTGTCGCTTGGGTAAGAAAGTTGGGGACGGAGTATGCGGAAGACCCCGTCTTCGTGAAGAACTTCTTCGCCGATTTCTGCAAGGCGCTCGGACTCAGTGGTAGACTCGAGCCCAAAGACTTCGACTTCTCCGAGATCGTGAAGTATGTTGAGGAAGACAGAGCAGGGAAGCTCTTAATGAGCAAGGATGAGAAGAAACGCCTCGCCGCCGAGCGGAAGGGAATCAGAGAAGAAAACAAGGCGAAGTATGGCCAGGCAATCGTCGATGGCGAGAGTGTCGATCTCGGAAACTACATGGCGGAGCCATCCTGCATATTCATGGGCCGTGGCAAGCATCCGCTCAGAGGAAAATGGAAGCAAGGCCCTTCTGAGGGCGACGTGATTCTGAATCTCTCGCCAGACGCGCCGAAGCCACCCGGCAATTGGAAAGAGATCGTCTGGCAGCCTGACTCGATGTGGGTCGCAAAATGGGATGACAAACTACGCGGAGAGGAGAAGTAC
>JBAVVE010000292.1:0-1966 GCA_049697135.1 Bathyarchaeia archaeon
TAAATCGTAGCCTTCCCAATCCTGATCATTCCGCAAGTATTGGACAGCGTAGAAGAGACGTAGCGTACTTAGCTCTTGCTACAACCATGAGCATGGAAACGTGGTCAGTACTGCGCTTTTCCACAGCTATCACAGAAAACCTTTCCAGTCTCAAGTTCCGCAGAACAGAACCTACACTTCGGGGTCGTTTTCGCAGGTACGCTAATAGTTGGTTTCGACTTCTCGTATCGTTTTCCGAAGTATATTGCGATCTCAGTGAGCACGATCATTGGTAGTAGGAGCATCGCGTCGACAAGTGGCCCTCCGTCTGTTGTAATGAACATGATGACAATGAACAACCCGGCGTAGACATACTTGCGGTTCTTGCTGATCATCGATGTCCCAACGAGACCGAACTTGACAAGAAGGACGAAGAACACCGGCCAAGTGAAAGCAAGCCCACAAAAGATTGTGGAGACGAACACCATGTTGTAGAAGTCCATGATGGAAACTATCTGCTCCGCACCGACGGCAGGAAAGAACCTGAAGAGCGCCCAAAGGGTAAGAGGCATTATGACTATAAAACCGAAGGCGGCTCCTGCAAGGAACAACACTGTGAAAGACAGGACGAACGGATACACCGCGCGGCGTTCATTAGGATACAACGCCGGATCAATGAATCGGTAGATCTCATACGCGACCACGGGAATAGTCACGACGAATCCGAAGATGAATGAAGCCATAAGGTAGAGCTCCATCGGAGCGGTCATTTCATAACCAATGAGCCTCACATCCGGTGGCAGTACCTGCGCTCTTATCTGTCGAAGAAACAGTGCCACAAGAGGATCGTAGAATTCGAGCGGATTTGCAAGGAAGCTGAGGTCTGATGGAAGAGCCATGAAGAGGATTGTGCTGACGATTAGGACGTACAGGACGACCTTCAGGCGCTTGGCCAGTTCGCTGACATGATCCCAGAAGGGCATGGCCACGCTGCTTGTCTTGTCAGGTTCTGTCACACCCACTCTCCTCTGGGGACCGCTGTAAACCCTCTGGGAGTGGGATAAATCATCTATGGAGCGTCTTGGATGAACTGACTTGCTCTACGGCGGGCTGCCAGGCGGGGCGCTCTTTGCCTTCACAATCTCGTCTGAGATCTGTGCTTTGGTCTTTCCCTCGGTTGATATGCCCAGCTTCTTTGCGGTTTCGATTAGTGCATCTGTCTCCTGAGAGGGCGGAGGGGACGCTGGATTCGTTGCTTCCTTGTAGGCTTTGTCGATCTCCTTCCGTGCCAATCCTATTGACCTGGCAAATTCAGGGAGCTTCTGTGGACCCCAAACAAAAAGCACGACTACAATCACGAGCACGATGATCCATTCGTACCCTACAATTGCCAATTCTTTCGCCGAACTCACCTGCAGCCAAGTCGCGCTTAAAGACTTGTCGATTCAAACGCGATAATCTCGTTTCCCGAAATAATTTCGCATCCCGTAAGATACGTTACATGGTCAAACTGAATGACCGGAAGATCCACTGGATCATCCAAGAGAAACTGAGGGGGAGGAGTGCAGGCGAATTAGCATTGATCCAGCGAGTCTCCAGGAGACGAATAGAGCAGCTCTGGCAAGCCTACAGGCGGACAGGCGTCCTCCCAGCCCTCAAGAAACCTGGCAGACCCACGAAGGCCTCCGTCAGCTTACGAGATGCCGCCCTCATCCTAGAAGCCTATGACAGGCTCAAGGTTAACGCCTTAACCCTAGAACGCGTACTCAGAGACGTCTACCAAGTCAAGCTGCCACACAACAGGATCCACACAGTCCTCAAGGAGAATGGCAGAGCCATGCCTCAACAGAGCAAGCAGAGAAGACGCAAATGGGTCCGCTACGAGCGGACGCACAGCATGAGCCTCTGGCATACAGACTGGAAGCAACTATGGGATGGCTGCTGGTGGGTCGCCTACATGGATGATGCTTCAAGGCTAATCGTAGGC
>JBAVVE010000293.1:0-6827 GCA_049697135.1 Bathyarchaeia archaeon
TGTGTGGGAGGGGCCGAAATGGAACAAGCGGGCCCCCGCTTGACCATGCACACGTGTTCTCTGCCAGAACGTATATCGAGTCCGCATTTAGGACAGCTTTGAAGCGAGCCCCAGTAGCAGACGTTCAAGGAACACCAAGCGCTCATGAGTTACGAGACGTATTCTTCACACGCGCTATTCAAGTCGGGTGCGCTGAAAGCGCAGCAAACTTCGTGATGGGTCACATGATCGACAAGTTGGGCTATAACAAGAGTAGCAACGATGATCACTGGGTTTGGAGTGAGATAGGTAGGATTCACGGCCCCGCAGCCGTCACCGAGGACGCCCTGACGAGTCGGGATGCCAAGATCGAGCGGTTAGAGCTTGAGAATAGGGAGCAGAAGGCTAGGCTGGACCGATTGGAAGCGCTTGCCGTGGAACGGTTCATCCTGGCCCCCAGAACCAAGAGGCAGCCAAGCGACAAACGGAAAAAGCCTAGTCAAAATTGAGGCAGCCCAGACGCAACGACTAACACTCAAGAAAGAATAGCGGCCGCAAATACCAGCCAGAAGAAACTCAAGAACACCCCGCCAAACTGGAAGGCATCTCGGTCGAGAGAATGATCATTGCTGTAAGCCAGGAGAAGCCACACCGACGCAAAACACGTCCAGGTGCTCATTTTTTCTTACTCACATGGTCACGCGTATTCTTCTTTCCTCGTAGAAATCCTGAACCTGCTGGACCTCTCCTTTGGTAAGCAGCCCCAGATCCATCGCCTTCTTGTAAACAGTTGAGGCTGCAAACTCTATGGAAACCCAGCCCACTCCTAAGAGCGTATTAGTGATCTCTGCAAGGCTTCTGTGAGGAATATCTGCCCTCAGGCTCTCTATTGATCCGCGGTAGTTATCGAGCTTGTAGCAGTACAACCTGTTCTTAGACCTGTATCCCCTGATGATCGCTGACGTCATGCTGTCTCTTGTACCTCTATCCATTCTCAAGAGTGGGGCGAACGTATTCCATGTGATCAGTCCCTCGGCCTTGTCATACTGATTAGCTTGCCCAACCGTTAGCTTCCCAAGCGACCCTGCTCTCGCCTCATCCGCGCTATTGACCCAGTTCAAGTACTTCTCGAATCTCGCGTCACTGAGGTTGCTCTTGGCGAGATCCTGGAAGAGAAAGAGCGCCTTGGTCATGAAGATCCTCTAGCCGCTAGGATGAGGCTTTCAAATGATTGAAAGATTCATCGTCGTCCAATCGCGCCTCTAGATATTCCCAGAGGCTAATGGTAGTCTCTTCTCGGGTGCAGTGCGTGCAAATATCCAATTACTGCCGCAAATAGCCAATTATCCGAACTAAAGAGCCATTTCACTCCAATTTTTAGTATTGCGCTAAGAATCGCGCCTGAAACACTGTATAATTTAAATAAATGATGCATAATGGCGATTGAGGAGCAATTTGGGTCTGTACTGAGCGGTACTGAACGGAAGCCGAGAGAATGTGGAAATGGATTCGCATCTCCGAGAAAGTCCATCGAAGACTCCTGCAACTCGGTCGGAAGCACGAGACTTTCGACGCGGTTCTAGAGAGGCTGCTGCCAGAATCGGATTGCGACAGGGGAGCCAAGAAATGACCGGCGTTGCCGTTACCGCTGCCGAAGTCACGAAGCGGCTAGTGGAACTCTTGGGCTTGAAGCCAGGCGACTCGTTCGAACTCGCCAAGCTAAGAAATGGCAGCGTGATGGTGTCCAAAACAGATCAGGCAGAAGTCAAGCCATGAATCGACTGACAGCCTATCAGATTCAATGAGTGATAGTCGCAGAGTGGGAACGATTCGGCGGTTCTAGGCCGCCGAGAGCAGATGACAAACGTAGACGAGACGATGGGAGGCGTGTGCTCAATGGTAGAGAGTCTTGAAGCAACAGAAAAAGATGCCTGTCTATCGGATACGCGTAGTCACAAGCTGCTGCTTCGACTCTACGCCTACGGGAAAGGTAGAGAGGACATCAGCATCGTGACTGCTGACTGGATCAGAGAGTATCCTGACCTGATGCAGCTGCTTGAGGAGAGCAAGCAACACCACGAGATCAAGCTCTTCCCTCACAATACTGAAGGCTGCTTAAACCTCACGTTTGAACCGTTAACTCTTGGACTGCTGCGGAATACGCCGAAGTCTCCTGCCCACCGTCAAGTCACCGTTGAAGGCCATAAGGTAGATGTCCGAAGCCTAGTTGGCGCTGTGCTTACCACGCCGAACATCGCGAACCTAGCTGACGCCTGCCGCTGCTGGCTTGCTGACGTAGACAATGAGGACAAGGCAAGCGTTCAACGCAAAGTCCGAATTAACCTGCAACGAGCAATCGGGATGCGTGGCGCTGAACTAGCCTCTTATGATCCGCTCCTAAAGGCCGAGATAATGAAGGTGCTCACAGCATCGAGGCCGACAAATCCATGAGAACCTGCTCGAAATCGTAACTTTCCGGTAGTATAGAGAGTAATAGTGGGACAAGGAGAGAGAGAGAGCGAGAGAGAGCACACACAGAGAAGCAGAGGTAGAAGAGACCACACCACCCTCCCTCGGATCATACACCATGACTGACTTCTACCTCCACACCCTGCCACTACCTCCAAGCCTCTCTCATTCTCTCAGTCTCGTCCGGTGCAACCGTGTTACACTTGAAAGGGAGGGTAGGAGAGGGTATCCCACTTGAAATCAGAACAAGCTAAAACAAGGCGTTTCGGGTCCGTCCCGTTCTTCAGTGGCTTCCTAGGGGTCCCCATTTTGACCTGTCGGAAGGGCAAAGTCGACCGCAAGAAGCCGTACGAGAGCACAAGCTCCTCCGCAAGCCTGGGGTGACGGGAAATTGGTGACGGACCAAGAGATCAAGCAACAGACGCTCAGTAGGGAAGAAGTGAACCGTCTATTTGAGAAGCAAGCTAGATGCAAGCGGGCAGATCAGGAATCGTACGATAAAGAGGTTCTAGATTGGTATCGGCATAAATGGTTAACGAGGAAGCGCAGCAGTCATGAGTTCCCGAACGACGCCGTAGCTCAAATGAAGCGTTGGAGAGAAGACCGGCGAAGTGAAGCGGCAGGAGCGAGGCTTGAGGCGCGTGAAATCCAAGATCGTCTTGCCGACAAGTCTGACAGAGAATACACTGACATTCTGAAACAAGGTGTTCTCGAAGGCAAGATTCAGATCCACGAGACGGACCGGGGCTTCATGATTGACACTCCTAGGGAGAAGGTGAAAACGTTTGTGCAAAGTCATCCTAAGTTTAGGAAATTGCAGCCTGCTGTGGAAGAGCTCAAGGAAGGCAGGTTCCTACTTGGCACCGTGACGGACTGGGAGAAGGAGCGGGTTAGCTATGTCCGCAAGAGCTTGATAGATGAGTTACACGCTGAGAATCCTTCAGATTTCATGCTGGTTGACCTTGCAGTATCAAACTACATTCGAGCCATGTATGCCACGAAAACGGAGATGGAATCCATCCGTCATGCGGATAGCTATCGAATGGAGATGTACGAGATTATGATGGAGGGCCTTCAAGGGTACATTCACGCATGTCAAAACCAGTTCCTCCGAGTTCTAACAGCATTGCGAGCGAGAAGACAGCCCGCCAGCACCTTCAGTTATGAAACCCACAGCAGAACTGACATCAACCTGGAAAACTGGGGGATGCCACTCATACTAGCCCTCGCCGATATTACCGAGAACAAGCAAGAGTACATAGACATAGACGAAATCAAAAATGCCATGTCAAGATACCTTGGTGGAATAGATCCCGAGACGATCTCCAACAGAGCGATAGGCTACGCATTGATCAGGTACGGTTTCACCAGTAGGATCCATGTCCTAGAAGGCAACCGCTACACGATCAGCCGAGACCAAGTGCTCAGGCTCCTCCCCCATGAAGAGTTGAAGAGTTGAAGACTGTGGAAATATCTGACAATGTGAGCCCAACACGTCTCAGGGCCTTTGAACTTCTCTGACCTGATTGGCTTGCACTTCCCATCGTCGATTTTGAAAAGGGTCATTTCAACTCTCTAACGCGTTACATACGCGCACACACAATACCATGAGCGACGACGCCTACAGGAAGGAGGAACGATGGAACTGCGACAGATGCCACACAGTGAGGTACGTCACGAAGGAGGTCCCGTACCCAACTGAGAAGGCGATGCTTGTCAAACTCCTCTTGTCGCTGAGCGAGAAGTACGAGCTAGAGGGCACCAGAATTACGGTTGGATTTCGTGAGGCTCGAGCCGCATTCCGCTTCCCTGAACACGATTTGCCGAAGCTACGTTCGATAGCGGAGAATTGGGCTGACCGCGGTTACATCACCGCCAAAGACCTACTCAAACTCGAAAGGCTGGAATGCGTGACGTCGCCAAGATTCCTCCGAAGTGGGCACCATCCAAACGTGAACTCAGAACTGAGGCAATGAGGAACGCCTTCAGTTGAGGCCCGAAGCATACCGAGTCGAACGAACCTTAAAGAGAACTGTCAAGAGTCTGATAAGAATGAGATCAGCGATGGGCGTTCATGGTGCCGAACATGATCTCAAATTGGCGTCGGTTGTTCATGCTACAAGTATCCGAAGTCTGCAAATGAGTGAATTGAATGACAAGTCTTATAAGAACAAGTCAATGGGAACTCAAACGAGTTATGTGATTCTGAATGAGTTCACTGTCAAAACTCGAAACCTGCCTTATGAACGTAGGAACCGGTGCCACAGGTGTCAGCTTGTTTCAAGAGTACGGGGTAAAAACGCCTGAACTGCACTATTTCATCAACTACTGCAAGAAAACCCCAGCAGCTGATCTGAGTGTTGATATGGCCATTGCGCCTCACCAACTCTACCTAGGTTTCCCTGACCGAATAACTGAAGCCTATCGAATAGTTCTAGAAAAGCTTCCTTGCTTGGAAGTAGGTAAACCCACGGACAAAGATGTGCAAGAGCTGAGACGCATCATCGAAGACCTCTACACGCACCTATATGAGTTGTACACCACGGTCAAGGGCGGAAGCCTTCAATTTGAGCAGCCTGCCCCTGCAGTCCACGCTTGAGCACCTCGACGACTTGGCGGACGACATCGACTCTTATATGCGAAATATCGCCCGCGTACCATATCCAAGAGTAAGGTCCAATCTGGAGACCGCGGGTCGCAACTATCGGAATGGGCTTCGCTCGATCAAAGACATCTTGAACCTCTATTTCATTCCCCGAGCTCGCGAACTCGCGAATCTACCTCGCACCAATGGCTCCAAAGAGAAATCTACAGACGAGATCATTCGCAAACACTGGGGGCGTCAACTAAACATAAGCTATCATATTGCTGAGGGCTTTAGAAGCAACTTCGCACTTTCTGTCGAAGCACAGCTCCCTTGGGAGCTGTACTACCTAGTCTTTGATATTTTTGATCAGTTTGCCTTCGGAGAAAAGATAGTATTTCGTCCTGGCGAACAATTCATGACGGAAAGCTTCCAGAAGACTGTCATGGAGCCACTGCAACCACTGCTGCAAGTAGGAAGAGAACCTATTCTGCCTGGCAGACTCGAAACAGGATCGACTCTTCCTGACATAGGAAATCAGATCAAGATTGAACCGGCACACACTATTACATACGTGTCGGGTGAAGCTCGCAATCCATTGTTGTGGCCTCTGCTCATACATGAGAGTTTTCACCTTTTGGACGACCGCCTAGGGCTATTCGACGAGATGGAGCAGGGTATTCCCCGAACCCCCAAACTGCCCCTCCTGAGTGAGAGTGAACAGGTGAACCGCGCATGGGCAAGAGAGATTTTCCAAGACGTACTAGCGGTCCAATACTTCGGACCCCTCTATGCGTTCTCGCTGATGAAATATTTCGAGAGACTTCCCTACATCAAGACCATTGAGCATCCAGAGATGTTCTCGAGGCTGTATGCTGTGAGCAGATACCTGCAAACGGTGGAATCGCAGTACACTGATTTCCTACAACATGCACTTAATTTCTGTAAGCCGCCTCTTCTCGCGGAGATTAGCAAGCACGAGACGAGCGACGAATTGAACGGGCGCATCAAGGGCCAGCTTGACTTGTTCTATGATAGTGTTACCACGTGGCTGAGGTCAAAACAGATTATTCTCTTCACACATCGACTGCGCAAATACGTTGAGGAAAGTTCCCGTTCGGGTCAAATGATTGAAATATCGGAAATTGACCAAATCCCCTATGTTGACCCAATATTTACTTTCAGAGAAGTAGTCGATCTTGTGTTCGAGCATAAAGTCCCTCTGGCCCTTGATCCGATAATCATGCTCAACGTGCTTCTAAGCGCAAGCGCCGGACGCAGTCCGCAAGGTTTCTACCAGAGTTTTGTCAAGTGCATGAGTAACTGGTGCATCAAGAAAGCCTGGAGTCAAGCATTATCGAACATAAAATCACGGGCTACAAGTTCTTCTCAAACTCGTCAAGAATTTTCAGACTAAATTCGCTGTCTTTCTGTAAGGATGTGCCTAGCTCTTCACCGTACTTGCGATCCGTACTTAGCTTGCGAGCACCGTAAGGCTGGTCGCTCTTGCTCGATATTTCCTCTACTGTGAGAGATGCGATCCTCATCAAAGGGTAAAGCCGAACTGGGACCTTTCCGAGATTTGACAGCTCACATGTGATTTGTCCCGAGAAACCGGGATCAATTCCGCCAGCTGTGACATGAACGACTATTCCAAGACGCCCTAGGGAACTCCGCCCATCAAGCCTACCCATCAGATCGGGGGGGAATCGAACCCGTTCAAGAAGAGGTGCAATTGCAAAATCGTCTGGTTGTATGATGATGCCATGTCCATCGAAGGCAACATAACGTGTCT
>JBAVVE010000294.1:0-7359 GCA_049697135.1 Bathyarchaeia archaeon
TTCGGACTCCTTCGAGTCTTCCAGTAAGAGCCTTGGCGACACTGTACTTGAGATCCTGCGGATGTAACTGACCGAGTGCATATGCCTTCTCAATTTCGGAGTACTTCCCGAATTGAATGCTGCCACCATACTTGGCCGGTCTCTCGATTTCCAAGCTTCCCATCTGAGGTATCAGAATCAGGCGAACGATATCTAGGACTGGGTTGTTTTGAGTCTCTCGGGGCGGGCAGTACGCAGATCTTATCTTGTCTCTTATCTGTTCCGGCTGGTCGTGTACAAGAATCGCACTTCCAGGAATGCTCTTTGCCATCTTGCTTCCGATCTGAAAGTCGAATCTTGGATTCTCATCAAGATCTCCTGAAGTCTTGGTCCCAGATTGGTACTGAGATCCCCCGAAAAGGCTCAGGAGGAGAGGTGTGTGTACTGAGATGGGCTTCTTCCTCTGCAACTTTTGAGCTGATTCACGCGCTATGATGTGTGCCTTCCTCTGGTCAATTCCTGCGCACGCGATGTCAAGGTCGAGTTGGAATATGTCTGCCGCTTGCATGCAGGGATAGAACAGCGCGGCCGTTTCGATGTCTTCTGTATCCACCTCTCGCCCCATTATCGGGAGCGCCCTGAGGGTTCTCTTCGTGGAGTTGGACTTGGCTATCCGTATCACCTTCTCCCAGTAGTCGATACTGCTCTCGAGCTCAGAACCCAAACGATACGTGACCTTGTCCGGCGGGATTCCTAGACCGGTGAAACATCGCTTGAAATACTCTGCACACAAGCGGATGCTCTCCAAGTTGCCTCCGAGTTTGTTGTTGATCCATGCGTGCCAATCTGCTAGGAATACTGTGAATTGGCAGTCGGCGTCTACCATGTCCAGAATTTTTCCTCCGCAGATCAATCCTGTCCCGATGTGCATTCCACCGCTTGGCTCGAAGCCCCAGTAGGCCTTGGGAGACCGTGTCGTCTCTAGAAGCTGTTTCAGTTCATCTTGTGTGATGACTTCCTCGGTACCCCGCAGGATCAGCTCAAGTCGCTGCTCCACATCCAAAGCGCATCTCTCGTTCTGGAGATTGACTGTAGACCTCTTAAAGAATGACTCAGGTTTCACCATGGGCAAGAGCTCAAGTAGCACATGAACTCCTGCCCTGTCGCCCACGACACTAACACGCGAACTTCATCGAGGGGCGTCGCCCCACTGGGTAGGCTCTCTCAGAGGTGGGCTGTTTCTAGTGCCCAATGTGGCTGTGTCTGTGGCCGACTAGATTAATGGTTCGCTGCGAGGAGGCGCAGCTCCTGAGCATCCAGTTCAAAGGCTGCTGCCGGGTTTTGGATTCCCCAGTTCTCGAGGACTTGCGGATGAAGCTCACCCACGATTCCAATGTCCTTTCCGCCAGATGAGACTGAAGCTGCTCGCCCTTCCAAGAAGCTACTGTGACCTACTTCGCCGATCTGGCACTGCAAACCAAGATTCGCAGCAAGAGCTTCAACTGAAGCTTTGGCTTCAGTGAAGGAAGCCTCAGCGTGACAGGTGATACCTGCGAGTTTCACGATCTCTTTCACCTCCGAGCCGTTCCGTACAATACAGTCTCCCAGTTCGAAGACTCGCTGCGGATATTCAACATGCACATTGGAGGAGAGGATATCCATCAGGCTCGGAATCAGCCAGTTCCTGAGACATGTCAGGGTCTGAACTCTGGGGTTCTGGAGTTCAACGATTCTCTGGGTGGGAAGATTCATTCGTGTGAAGAGTTTCTCCGGATTCGACAGTACAAAGGTGAGCACTTCTTGGAAACCAAGGCCAACCGCTAGCTCCCTCAGTAGGTCATTGAATTCGTGTTGCTGTGTTATGCCTCCAACGGTCCCATGAGGAGGCCATCTTGGTTCGATCCGGTTTAGGCCATAGGCGATGCCGATGTCCTCTATGATGTCGATGGGGTGCATTATGTCCAATCGGAAGCACGGCACGATTACACTCAAAGAGTCGGATGAGGCTTTGGTCGCGTCGAATCTCGCCTTCCGAAGCAGTCTGATTGCTTCGCTTGCAGAAACTTCGATGCCAAGCGCGTGCCTAACGTAGTCGAGACCGAGCCTCATGCGATTCGTCTTGAAGACCGGTGTAACGGCCTTTCTCGTGCTTCCATATGGGTAGTGAATGATAACCGAATAGGTCCGCCCTCCGCGGTCAACAAGACTGATAGTGACCATCATTAGCGCGTTCAATACCGTGCTGAGTGATGTTCCAGTCACTTCTACTAGCACGCTGTGCGTCCGAGGAGTGATTCTGCCCAAATCGTTCGAGTTTATGATGGGGGGAAAAGACAACACGCTGTTCTTTGAGTCGAGCAGGATCGGACATAGAGGGTTCCCCTCGACGATGTGGCCGTGTTCGATCCCTTTAGGATGCTTGGCTATGATTTCCCTGAGAGTCATCTGTTCGTTTGTGCCCAGAGGGATGAAGCCGATCTCGTCCGGTCGCGCGACAGTGTACCTCAACGGGGGGACAATCAGATCATATTCATAGAGCCCTATCGACGATCTGCTTCGCTGTCGGCCGTAGCTATCGTCGAGTTTGTCTTGGAGATGCATGAGTCCTCGAATAGCAGCGTCTGTTAGCCGTACGTTCTTCACAATCGAGCACGCGATGAAAGGTCTGATCTTCCCCAGGCGAGCGTCGACCTTTACCGATGTGCCGGACGCAGTAGCCACTCTGTAGTCCTTGAGGCCTGTCTCGAGACCAAGAAATCCGCGCAACGCACGAGCTATCCCCTCTGGAGACCACAGGTCCGGTCTGTTGGTGTCCTTGTTCTCGAGGCTTAGCTCCTCGACACCGCTCTCTTCCGAGATTGCGCGACTAGCTTCGCACTTGATTTGACCAAGAATCTCATTGAGAGCAGGCAGATCCCTCGGTAGCTTGGCTTGAATCAGCTCTTCAAGATCCTCCTGCTGCACACTTATTGTGACCATTCTACGCGAGCTCCTGCTTTCTTAGCCATTCGAGATCTTGAGAGAAGAGCGTCCGCATGTCGTCGATGCCAGCTTTCATCATGAAGAGACGCTCGACCCCGAGCCCCCAAGCTATTACTGGCACTCGAATGCCGAGAGGGATCGTGAGTTCCGGACGAAAGATCCCTGATCCGCCGAACTCGAACCAGCCCACTCCGTCCTTGTATGCTTGGAGCTCCACACTCGGTTCTGTGAACGGGAAGTAGTCGGGATTGAATCTCACCTTGTCGGCGCCAGCAATTTCTACTGCAAACTTCTCTAAGACTCCAAGCAGATCTCTGAGCGAGAGACCTTCGCCGACGACTATCCCTTCAACCTGATTGAACTCTGTGAGGTGTGTCTTGTCTACCTTGTCAGGACGGAAACATCTCGCAATTGAGAAGTATTTTCCAGGAATCTGCAGTTCTTGGCTGACGAGTGTCCTTGCACTCTCCGCGGTTCCATGACTTCTCAAGACGAGCCTCGAAGCCTCGGCTTCTGAATATGAGCATCTCCAGCCAGTTGATCCTGTCGTCCAACCGCTCTCGTGAGTCTTCTTGACATTCTGGAGATAACGGGCAAAAGGAGCAGGATCGCCATACTCCGGCGATTTGATGAGGTATATGTCGTGCACTTCACGAGCAGGATGATCTTGGGGCATGTAGAGTGCATCGCAGTTGAAGAACATCGACTCGACGATCGGTCCAGTCATCTCCTTGAATCCAAGTGCAACGAGCTTCCACTTCAGTTCGTCCAAGAACCGTCGATAGGCTTGCTTCTTACCCGGCCAATATTGTGCCACGGGTGCCCTGACATCGTACTTCCTGAGCCTGACCTGTCGCCAACTTCCGGTTGCGAGCATCTCCGGCGTTAGGCTGCTGACTTCGGCCTGAACGGCGATTCCACGCTCAGCAAGCCTCAGTCCCTCTTCAGTGATAGAGATCACTTTGTCTGTTCGTTCGTGCACTGAAACGAGTCTTCTCTGTTTCAGCAGGTTCAGTTGGGCGGAGTCTGCCGGCGACAGTCTGGACACGTCGATCTCAGGAGAGTTCGAGAGTCTTTCTAGAACCTCCTCGTCAGGAGATCTATCCGGTAGTCTGGTTGCGACTATCCTCGTTGTCCTGTCGGTTGTGTCGAGGTCTGCCCAGCCTTTCCTCCTGAGCCACCCGTACACGATCGGAAGCATCTCAGCTGGGACATCTGCCTTTTGCGCAGCTTCGGACGCATTCATTGTTCCTCCGTTGTCAACGACGATCTTCGCAATCCTACGCTCGGGCAATCCCTTCTCTGCATAGCCTCGTCCCTCCACAGTCAGCGTCGCGAACAACGTAGTCTCGTCTCTGATCGATGCGTACCCTTTCTCAGCCAGGACCAGAGCTGCTCGCATGACAGCAGCTTCGTCAAGCCCAGTTTGGGCGGCAATTTGCGCTGACTTCGACGGCTTTCCAAGAGTTGCAGCCGCTTGGAGTGTTCTCGCTTCGTGCTCTCTAAGTTCAGTCACTAGATCACACCCTTCGTTCCAATAGAGCCAGGTTTGTGTGTCTGCTCCGAAGTGCATTCAGTCGAATGGGTGAATTCAGATGCGAAGTGCAAGCGCATGGCAACTCAAGTGCCGGGAGTGAACGTGAAAACGCAGTCACCGTCATCCTTTCTCTCGCATCTCATCATGGATCTCCGGAGACGTCCCAACACTAGGTAAAGATGCGACGATATATTAGCTCTACGCAGATTCATTCAGGCAAATCGACACCCTTCGATTCCGCGAGGAATTCCTCCATGTGGTCCTTCGCTTTCTCTCGTTTTGCCTGATGTTCCATGAGAAAAGGCTTCACTCGCTCTGCGAGCATCTTCTTGCATTCTCCGCATAGTATGTGACCTGAAAGACAGTCTCTGCGAAGTTGTTCTATGTCCTTGTCGTCGTCCATGAAGAGGAAGTACTCGTAGTGGTACACGCTGCAGATGTCAGGGTTCGCGCCTAGCTTCCTCTGTTCTTCGATTGTAGTGCGCCCTCCTGTGAAGGCGCTCATTATCTTGCGTTCGGCTATCTCTGGCGAGTCGGTGGTGAAGATCGCAGTCTCAGGCATTGACGCTGACATCTTGCCTCCCTTTCCAAGCCCTGGGAGAAACTTGGAATGAATCTGCGCCGGCTTGGGAAATCCAAGCTTAGGCGCTACGTCTCGGGCGATTCGCCAATATGGATCCTGATCAATTGCCGCCGGTATCAGGCAAGGGACGCTCTTCCCGCTGACTGCAGATGGCAGGAAGGCAGGTACTGACTGGATTGCAGGGAAGAAGATTATGCCTATGTTGGAGCTTTCCTGAAGACCGAAGACCGCCTTGACGGTCGAGAATGTCATGTGCTTCGCCACCTTGATGGCGAGTTCATACAGGTAGTTGATGTTCTTGATGTCTGAGATGATCACAGTCCTCTTCGGATCGAAACCGATCGCTATGATGTCAAGTGCATTTTCGTACGTCCAGCGGAACGGGTCATCAAGCTTCGTGTTCTGATGAAACAGGAACTTCTCATCGTCGGTCATCTGGAAGAAGAGATTAGCCTTGAAGACATCCTGCAAATGCTTCGTGAATATCCATGGGACAATGTGTCCGATATGCACAGGACCCGATGGGCCTCTGCCGGTGTAGAGTGCGAACTTTCGACCTTTTTCGTACTCGTCCAGTATCCAGTTGAGGTCTCTATGAGAGAAGAAGATCCTCCTGCGAAGTTGTGTGTGTAACTTGCCAGCATGTTTCTGGACACGATCCAGCAGGTCGATGGTCAAAGCCTCGGTGCCGAACTCTCGACTGAGTTTCTCGTAGTCGATTCTACCCGAGACTTCCCACGGGGTAACTATCATTTCCTCGTTGTTGTTAGACAGCGCGAGCCTCTCCAAGCATTGTTCCGGACCACAAATTGTTACGGAGGTCTTGCTAAGTCACTCAGGCCTAAATATAATGCAAGCGATAACTGCCTGCGAACCAACCCATGGAGAGTCCAACGGTTGATTGCCAAGGATGAACTTGAAGCCTACAGAAGAGGGGGGCAGATCATCTCAAAGCTTCGGAAGACAGTGCCATCTCTGGTGCGTGAAGGTGCGCTGGTTAGAGAGATTTGCGAGCGTGTCGAATCAGAGATCGTTGCCCTAGGAGGACAACCAGCGTTTCCATGCAATGTTGGTATCAACGAGGTTACGGCTCACTATACCTCTCCTTGGGATGATGCAAGTGTCTTGCCAAAGGACTCGCTAGTAAAAGTCGATTTTGGCGTGCATGTCGACGGCTACATTAACGACACAGCCGTAACGGTCTCACTGAGTCCCGTTCACAGTTCAATGATTGAAGTGGCCGAAGAGGCTCTGCGTGTTGCGATTGCCCACATAGCTCATGGGGTCAGGCTTTCCGACGTGGGGGGACAGATCGAGAGAGCAATTGCACAATATGGCTGCAGACCCATCAGAAACCTCACGGGGCACAAGGTGGAACGGTTCACGATCCATGCAGGGAAATCGGTCCCGAACATTGCTGGCCCGGCACCGGGGCGATTCGAGGCCGGTGAGGTCTATGCGATCGAACCCTTCGTGACGCTGAAAGAGGCTGCCGGCAGAGTTGAGGATTCTGATCGAGTATTCATCTACAGAGCGGTCAGAGAGAAAGGAGTGCGATCTGAGGCAGGGCGTAGGGTAGTGGAGCACGTCCGGAAGGCATACAGGACTCTGCCTTTTGCATCGAGATGGCTCTACACATCGCTTGGTAAGAGTGTCGTTGACGAAGGCTTCTCTGAGGCCGTGAAGGCAAAGTGCATCTCCGGATATCCTGTCTTGGTCGAGGCAAGCGGGAAGATCGTGGCGCAGGCGGAGCACACACTGATCGTCAAAGAGAACGGCTGCGAAGTCCTAACGATCTAGAGCCGGCCTTTCTTCGCGGGCTCCTCAGCGTATATGGACTCAACTCGCATTGTTCCGCTGCACTGCTGGCACTTGCCGACTTCCTTGTACACGAAGTCGCCCTCACCGAAGGCGCGCACTACTTTGAACCCGCAATTCCCGCATAGGACAACTGAGAGCACCTTGGTTGCTAAGCTCTGTAAGACTGCTATCCTCCTTCGCATCTGCATTATCGAGGAAACAGCCAACACAATCGCCACTGAGCCGGCGATCGCGTAGAAGTAGAAGCTCTCCATATTTCCTTGCTGCTGGAAGTTGAAGGCGGAGTACATCGCCCAGACCGCCCAGCCAAGGATGACTATACTGAAGATGACCATCAGGTAGCTGTAGATGCTGCTGGGTTTTGCTTCCAACTTCATCGCCTACTGTGAGATCCCTACCGTGTTGCCTATTCCCGCGACTATGATGAGGTCGCCTTTTTTCGTCCTCTCTTGAATCA
>JBAVVE010000295.1:0-5511 GCA_049697135.1 Bathyarchaeia archaeon
GAGATAGCGGACCGAGTCGCAGTAATGTATGCAGGCCAGATTGTGGAAGAAGCGCGGGTGGAAGGTCTCTTCCGCGAACCACTTCATCCATACACTCAGGGGCTTCTTGCTTCTCTTCCCAAGATATCCGATCTCAGCAAAGAGATAGAACAACTCCCAGGAACAGTTCCAGACGCATTGAGCCCGCCGAAAGGCTGCAGCTTTCATCCCAGGTGCAGACACGCAATGAGTCAATGCTCGAGTGTTCCACCAAGGATGACCGAAGCAAGGCCAGCACACAGAGTGGCATGTCATCTATACTGAGGTGTGGAACGACTTGCAGAAACCTCTACTCTCCGTTAGAGCTCTAGTGAAGCACTACAGTAGCGGTTCGTCGTCGCTGCTCGGGAAGCTTCTGAGGGAGCCCGTGAGGGTCGTGAGGGCACTGGACGCAGTGAGTTTCGATGTCAAAGAAAACGAGACCCTCGGTGTCGTTGGAGAAAGCGGATGTGGCAAGACGACGCTGGCTCGCGCGGTGCTACTTCTCACTCCACCGACCTCAGGAACGGTTGAGTTTGAGGGCATTGACATTACGAAACTTGCGAAGGATGAGGTCCGTAAGCTCAGGCCTAGGATGCAGATCATCTTTCAGGATCCGATATCGTCTCTTGACTCGCGAATGCGAGTGCGGGACATAGTAGCAGAGCCTCTGGTCGCCTCTGGCGAGAAGAACCGTGAAGTGATATCTGAGAAGGTCGAATCAATCCTTGGCAAGGTCGGTCTTTCGAAGGATGCGATGAGCCGCTTTCCTCACCAGTTCAGCGGGGGACAACGTCAGCGTATCGGTATAGCAAGAGCACTCGTCTGCAATCCAAGATTCCTCGTCCTCGACGAGCCGACGAGTGCCCTAGACGCGTCGATTCAAGCACAGGTCCTTAACCTTCTCCGTCACCTGGAGAAGGAATTACAGTTGACTTCGATATTCATCAGCCACAACATCAACGTTGTCTGCTACATGAGCGACAAGATCGCTGTCATGTACGCAGGAGAGATCGTTGAGACCTCACCGACAAGAGCTTTGTTAGAAAAACCCATGCATCCTTACACCCAGACTCTGCTCGCATCTGTGCCTCAAACAGATCCTACTCGAAGACGCTCTGAGGAGACGGTCGTGGGTGAGCAGCCGAGCCCGGTAAATCCGCCGCCAGGCTGCAGGTTCCACCCACGTTGTCCGCATACATTCGACAGGTGCAAGTCAGAAAGACCGGGACAGATTGAGGCTGGAGCTGACCACTGGGCAGCCTGTCACCTACTTGCAAAATAGGATGGGACAAGCCGACCGCGAATGGCGGTCCTGCTACTTGGGATTAGGTAGTTTCTCGAGCTTCTGGAGGACTTCCTCCGTATTGTATACCTTCAGGCACATGTCATCAAGAGACCAGATTATTGCATCATGCGCCTCCTTGCGATGTGTTGCGGTTGCGTCACGAACGAGCAGAATATCGTAGCCTATGTCCGAGGCATGGTATGCTGTTGCTGCGACGCATTCGTCTGTCAAGAAGCCGACGAGGATCAGGCTGTCGATGTCCATGTTGCGGAGTATGAAGTCGAGATTGGTCCCGCTAAAGGCACCCCCGTTTGTCTTCGGCACAATGAGCTCATCCGGCAAAGGCTTCACTTGGTCCAGTGCCTGACTTTCCTCAGAGGCTGGTGGTACGATGAGCCCGATCTTGCGGTTGACTTTGGCAGTGTGAAGTGGGTTATTCGTTGGGGCTGCCAGCTGAACGTGGACGACATCGATGCCTTTTCGCCTACATGCCTTGAGGATCTTCTCCGAGTTGGCAACAGCTTTCCAGAACCTGTCCTCATAGTCCTTAACCGCTTCTCGCACATCCTTCTCTGGGAGGCCTTTCTTGATGGCTGCCTTGACGAACGGGTCAGGTGAGGCGATATTCTGTATATCTATCAGAACAAGTGCAGTCTTCCCACGTTTGATTTCGAAATCCGGATAGGGCGTCTCCAAGGCGTAGATTACGTCTTCAATTGTCAACTTTCCCAAGTTGAATTACCCCGGAGCCATCAAGATAGACTCAGTTGACTTAAGTCCTATCATCGGGATGGGAATAGTCGCTTCTTTATGCTCCACCAAGTTGTATAGGCTGTCGGAATATTCGGCACCTGAGGAGACGGGGCTTAAGCATTTAGGACCTAACCTCTTGACCCCTTGGGTCCTACCCAGACCTCCTAGGAGTAGAATCACGACCTCCGCGAACGGTTCTAGTTGCGTCGGAGCTTGAGTGCAGCCAAGGTGCTCATTTTCTGAGCATATTCCGTATGACCCGAATCGTTTCGCGATCATCTATCCTGCTAACAGTATCGCGCGTCGCCAAGCGCTTCATAATACGCTTGGTGGGTCTGGTGAAGGGAAAAGCCAGCCACCTCACGGTCCTGCGGTTCGAATAGACTTCGGTCTCATCGTTTCTCGTCTCCGGCACGTAGTGACATTCGTCGTCCACAACTTGTGCAATTCCGAAGATCTGTGCATTCCCGTATGCGACGACTATGTGACCTTCCCTGATCTCCCTGCAAAAGAGCCGAGCCTGATTTGCTACGTAACCCGATTTCCTTGCTCCAAGCCCAACCTGCATGAGGTTCTTCTTCACGATGTCATTCAATCGAGGGTCGTCGAACGGTAGCTTGGTAAAGTCGAATCGCCAGCCTATGGCTACAAGTCCATTGCCATCCTTGTCGATCGCTTCTTGCCACAAAGGCCATTGCTTCGCGTGCTTCCCCGGTGCGACCTTCCAGAAAAGACAACCTCTTAGTCCGGGTAACACGGCAACGCGTTTTGGAATCCTGACGGACGCCCTAGGGATCGTGAGCTTCATTCTTACTGTACCAAAGAGTGGAGGTCGGCGTTCCTTGGGTGCTTGGCGTCGCTTCACCTTTTGTTGCTCGGAGGCGAGCATGTCACGCGAACGCAACTCCTCTAATAGTGCCGTATTTAGCCTCTTGCAGCACTGCGTCGTATGGAGGAACTGATTGAAAACCGCCATGATCTGTTTGAACTCTGCTTCTTGTTGCGGGTTCGTGAGATCTAATCTGATGACCGTGTTGAGCTCATAGTTCGAAAAGAGCCCTCCACCCGTTAGGTTCGAAGAGCCCACAACGACTTCCGCATAGGTGTTTCTTCTCTCGAAGACGTAGAGCTTCGGATGGTAAGTCTGGGATTCTTTCTTGTCATCATAGATGTATACCTCATCGGCACATTGCAGTAGCATCCAAAGCCCTTCCCAAGACGTATTTCCTTGGTCAATGCCTACGATCGCTTTGACTGCGCCGCCGGATTGCCGAAAATCGCATATCGAGTCATATAGTGATTTCACGCCGCTACTCTTGACATAGGCCACCATTATGTAGAACACATGAAAGGAATCGCTTCCTCGTTTCCCTAGATCGCCTATGAGAAGGTCGCCCGTCCATCGTTCTGCTGGTTGATTTACCAACAAGCCGTGAACCTGCTAGGATGGTCGGGACCTGAGACTATAGCTTTTGAGTCTAGTCTTCTAGCTCGAAAGCCCCCTAAGCCTAGTCCAGCCGATGGGCCCCACCTTTGTGGAGGAGATTGAGCAGGGTGAGAACGCTGGATCGCCCTGACGATCGATCTCCTGTTCTGGGCCGGTTCTGTTAACTTAGTTGGGGTGCTGTGTCGGCGACGAAGCCTTGTTAAGCGTTTGGGGGTAACACAAAGCTAGATTACCTTGGTTTCATCCGACGCTCTAAGCGACTTGGGCGTGATCTTGGCTTCGTTATGGTATGTGATCTACCCCTCAGTTGTAGTCATCCTTGGTCTTCTTGCTAAGCAGATCGGGTTGTTGCGATACTTGGCTGGCATCGGTCATTTCATACCTTTTCTAAGAGTCGAGTTCAAGCCAATCGAAAGATACGTCCTTCGGGGCCTAGCGGGCGAGTCTACCATTGGCACACTCAATGCCAAAATAACGAACATGCCTCGCTGGAAGCTTCTTTCTTCAAACGCCCATAATGTTCAATTGCAACTGAACCTGAGAGATACCGCCTCTCGGAAAGAGTGGAAATTCCTGCCCATAATATGGGATTTGAATACGCGCGAAACACGAATTGATGAAATGGTCATTGGTCGAGAATATCCTGTAAGACTACTTGAATATTATCAAGGCAGCAAGTCCACCCATGTGATGAATCCAAATCAGACGCCTATCAAGGCGGGCATGTATGAACTTGAGTTGGAAGTTCTATGTTCAGAGTATAAACGCCCGTTGCGGAAAAAATATTACGATCCGCAGACGGAAGGTTCTGTGATTAGGATTCCCGACAGGTTCGCTGAGGCGATAGGTTAGCGCTTCTTTGCTTTGGTGCCTTGTTCGATGGCCAAGTGCCAAGCCTCAGGTCGGACTCGTCATTCGCACAGTGCCTCTTCACCCACGCGGAACCAGTTTCTTGAGTCGGCTTATGTCTGAATTGATCAGTTTGTCTATGGCAAGGTCGATCTTCTTGTCCTTAATGGCTTTGGCTATCATTGTCATATAGTCGTTCATCGTCAGAACGTAATGCTTACGGCGAACTCGATTCCACGAGTCCGGATCGATGGTGGTGATGCTTATGTTCTCGCATATGTCGTGGGCGCATGGCAACCTGTTGTGATTGTTCCTACAGATCTTCCTTAGGTCCTTGAATGGAACATGAACCATCTGCTCCGGATCAAACCATGCTCCATGTTCTCCTTGACCGTATTGGCTGTCCCCGTCGTAGCCAGTCATGCTCGTCGAGGTAATGTCGAAACCTACAGTAGCCGAAGGGAAGACTTGGTAGCCATTCTCTAGTACGATGAATACCCTGTCCTTGTTCGTCTCCTTGAGAAATGAGAGTTGCTGCAAGAAGTCACGGTATGCAACTAGGTGCGATATCCTTCCCGGGGTCGTGAGATTCAGATACTTAAACTTCAGAACAGTTATGCGCACCGGTGCATTTCGCAGATACTTGAGAAGCTCGTCCAACGACTCCTCATCATCAAGCATGTGCTGAGGGATTATGAAGTAATTCGCATATTCCGCATTCTTCCCAGCCGAGATTCCATTCGCCACCTCATTGATCTGGATTGAGATCTCCATCTGCCTCCGTGATCTCACAAGTGGGACGGGGGGCAGCAGAATTGTACTCCGGTAGCGAAGCTCCAGATCAAAGACCTCTCCGATCATTCGGTTCCGTGAGGTGGCGTTTTTCGACATCTCATTCCAGAATAGAGTGTGGTACGCTTCCTTCCATTTCGAATACTCTGACGGTTTCAATTCCTTCTTCTTGGTTACACATCTTCGGGAATGGTTGATTACGGGTAGAGGCAGCCCTTTGTCACCAGTCCATCTAGGAAGGCAGGATTCGTAGAATAGGTACTCAGTCGCGGGATCAATGACGAGGATCTTCGTCTCCAAGAATGTGTGGAAACTTTCTTCCACGTACTTGCTGAGGGCATCTACGCGCGTCTGGGTCATGTTC
>JBAVVE010000296.1:0-19575 GCA_049697135.1 Bathyarchaeia archaeon
AAGGAAACCCGCGCTTCCTCCTCGAGAGGTTCATGACGCGACATCTGCAGGCGTCTCGTAAACTGAAGGGCACAAAACAGCATGACGCATCCTTTCACCCTATGCCTCTTGGAGGGCCAATCTCCAAGACATACTACCCCGGGATGCTGATTGTGGGCGATTCTGCGCAGCAGGTTAAGCCGACCACCGGAGGAGGCATCGTGTTCAGCCTCGTCTGCGGAAGGGCAGCAGGAGAAATCGCACACGAGGCAATCGCAAGGAGAGATGTTTCCGAGTCGTTTCTTTCAGAGTATGAGAGGCGTTGGAAGGGCGAGATTGGTTACGACCTCAAGGTCATGCGAGCCATCAGGAGGATGTTATTCAGATTACCAGATCGTCAATTGGAGAGGATCTTCTCGGTCGCTCGCTCGCTCAATGTCGGCGATGTGCTTGGCAGGGCGGATGACATAGACGCGCAGGGGAGGATACTTGCGCGGCTGGCGCTCGACCCTCGACTCGCAATCAGTCTGCTCTATTCTTCAGTGCTTTCGCTACCGTTCATTATGAACTCAAGAGAGGTCAGTGCTCGACGGCCGCATGTATGAGTTAATGGTCGTCTACTTGCTGGACAGTTTGCGATAGGCCTCCACTATGGCAGGCGCAATCTTGTAGAGGTCTCCGACGATTCCATAGTCCGAATACTCGAAGATAGGGGCCTTTGAGTCGGTGTTCACCGCGACCACAACGCGTGCGTTCTGTATGCCTGTAATGTGCTGGATCTGCCCGGAGATACCACATGCGATGTACAGTTTCGGAGCTACTTTCTGACCAGACAGTCCAACGTACTGGTCCACAGGAAGCCATTTCAGGTCTTCAGCGATTGGACGCGAGCAGCCCACCACACCGTTGATGGTTTTCGCAAGTCCTTCGACTACTGGAATGTCCTCTTTCTTCTTGAGGCCGCGTCCGAACGAGACAATCGCCTCAGCGTCGGTGATCCTCACACCTGCAAACTGTTTTGGTTTGCGCTCAAGCACTTTGACCGGAGATTCGGTCAGCTTTGGCTGGACCTTCACGATCTCTCCAGTTCGGCTCGGATCTTTACCTAACGGTTGGAAGACCCCTTTGGGAAGCGTGAAGATCTGTGGCTTGGATCGAACAGTCAACGTCTCCGTTATGTTCCCCCCGAGTATCAGGCGATCAACAACCACGCACTTCTTCTCAATGTCTATATCCAGTTTCGAGCATTCTGTACAGCACCCGGTCTTGAGGCGTTCCGCGAGTCTGGCTGCTAGTTCCAGACCACTTCTGGTTGCGCCGATGAGCACGACGTCCGGCTTGTAGGTCTGAACCATACCAGTGAGCGCTTCTGAGTATGGATGGACTTGGAATGTCTTCAGCGATGCGTCCTGAGCAGTGTAGACCTTGTCAGCACCGAAGGCTATGAGATCCTTGCTCGTTTCTGAAACGTCTTCGCCAATAGAAACTGCCGCAAGATGGGTTCCAAGTTTTCCTGATAGATCGCGCCCCTTGGAGAGTAGTTCTCTGGCAACATTGGGGGCTTCGGAGAAAACCCAGACGCCTTCGTGTTTCTCTGATGCTGTCAACTTGCTTTCAACACTCCCTCACTAATGAGAGTCGTCACAAGCTTCTCAGCAGCTTCCGCAGGCTCGCCCTGTACTACAATCCTCTTCCTTTCTCCGGTGGCAACAGCGGATTTCAGAGGCTCTGTCAGGGAGCCTTCTCGTCCGAGTTCGTTAGGTTTCAATCCTATGTCGTTGGCCGTCCATGCGGTCATAGGCTTCTTTGAGGCAGCCATTATGGCCATCAATGTGGGAAGTCTCGGCTCGTTGATCTCCCGTGAGACCGTAATGAAGACCGGTAGCTTGGATTCGACTGTCTCGTAGCAATCCTCTAGGTTCCTATCCGCAACAATCTTCCCATCTTGCAGAGTGACCTTGACGGCGTAGGTTATCTGAGGAAGATTCAGGTTCTCAGCTACTCTAGGTCCGACTTGGAAGGAGTACTGGTCTTCGGATGTCTCCCCGCAGAGAATCATGTCGAACTGTCCGATCTTTCCAATGGCGGCCGCTAGTGCGGTCGCCGTTGCGTGAGCGTCCGAATTCTCGAACTCTGGGCCTGACAGCATGTAGCCTTCGTCGGCTCCCATGGCTATGGCTTCACGGAGTGTTTCCTTCGCCTGGGCTGGCCCCATAGTGAGGACAGTGATCTTTCCCCCGACTTTCTCCTTTAGTCTGACGGCTTCCTCGATGGCATTCTTGTCTGACTCGCTGATCACGCGAGCTACGCCTTCTGTGATGAGCTTCTTGTTCGTTCGGTCGATTCGCAGGTCCTGCGTGTAGAAGACCTGCTTGGCAAGCACAATCATGTTAGGCATGGTTCCTACTCCACCACGCGGGCTCGGACCTATGTCGCCTTAGGGTTTATGATACTGACTGTTCCAGCGCGTCCGCCACAAGCTCGGCGATGTCTCTTATCAGCATCTTCTCTGAGGTTCCGAGAACCTTCGAGGCGTCCTCAAACATCGAGATGCAGTAGGGGCAGGCAGCCGCAAGCACATTCGGGGCCAGCTGCTGAGCCTCCTCGATCCTGATCGCACTGCACTTCTTCTGCACCTCTACTGTGTACCATGTGTTTCCTCCACCGCCGCCACAGCAGAAACTCTTGGCACGCGATCGCGGCATCTCAACCAATCTGCCATTCGAAATGGTATGAATGATCGACCGCGCAGTCTCGTATTCATCGTTGTATCTGCCAAGATAGCATGGGTCGTGGTATGTGATTGTCTGATCGAGTTCTTTCCCGAGTTTCAGTCTTCCCTCGCTCAATAGCCTCGATATTAGTTGCGTGTGGTGTATGACCTCGAATTTGCCGCCGAACCTCGGGTACTCGTTCTTGAACGTGTTGTAGCAGTGAGGGCATTGGGTGACTATCTTCTTGATACCCTTCTTGCTCATCATCTCGATCAGTTCCATCGCTGTCTGCTGGAACCTTCCCTCCTCTCCGACTCGACGTGCAACCTCACAGTTACACTTCTCCTCGTTTCCCAGAATTCCGAACTTGACCTGCGCGGCCCTCATGATCTTGACGAGGGCTCGGGAGACCATTTGGTTTCGGGTATCGTATGAGCCGGCGCATCCGACCCAGTAGAGATATTCTTGGTCGGGTTCTTCTCCCCAGAGCTTGACATCAAGTCCTTCTGCCCATTTGGCTCGTTCTCCGCTTGGGAGTCCGTAAGTATTGCCGACGTTTGTGAGGAAGGTGATGAGGTCTCGCTTCTTTCGGTCCACCTTTCCGTCGGCCATCAAGTGCCTACGCATATCGAAGATGGCCTCAGTGTGTTGAATCAGAACTGGACATTCCTCAACACATGCTCGGCAGGTAGTGCAAGCCCACAGTTCTTCTGGGTCCACCGTTTCCCCATGCAGTTGTCTGGCGCTACTGGGGGGCTGCAGCTCGAGGTTCTTCAGTTTCAGTATGAGATGCATCGGTGACAGTTTCGTTCCGCTCGCCTTTGCAGGGCACGCGTCCGAGCAGCGTTGGCAGAGTGTGCAGGCGTCGAAGCTAAGCTTCTGACGCCACGTGAAGTCATTGATCTCCGTCGCGCCCACCTTGACATCGAAGTTGCCGCTCTCAAGCATCTGTTTGAGATCGAACGGGGTTGTCAGCTCGCCCTTCACAGTAATTGGCGTACTGTACACATTCCACGGTGCGGTGATCAGATGGATCAGTCTCGAGTTCGGTATGTATGCGATCAGTGAGAAGACCAGCGCCGAGTGAATCAGAAAGAGTGTCGGATACAGTTCCACGAGCACCTTTGGGCCCAGCGGTTCGAAGAATGGTGTGAGTACTTCTCCGGCTGGGGAGTCCCAAGCCCAAGTGTTGACTCCCATCATGAGGAATCCGGAGACAGCCATCGCGACTATGACTCCATAGATGAAGGAGTCCTCCCAAGCAGTCTCAAGCGGAGGTCCAGAGGCCTTGAGGCGTTTGTATTCGAGCAGAATCAGCCCCAAGCCGAATAACAGAGCCAGGTAGCCTACAACATCTTTCAGAATTGGAAAGAACATTCCGACGAGTAGAAGAAAACCGATTATCGAGATGAGCACGTGCATGGTTCCGTTGAATCTCTTGTTGAGAATCTTCGCTTGTGCCATGCCGAGGTAGATGAGTCTCTCAAGTCTCGAGAGTGCGCTTCCTGGGATCTGCTCTGGTCTTCCCTGCTTCCATGCACGCACGTGTCGTCTGATGCCAGTGATGAAGAGATACGCAGTGATGACGCCGATGGCGTACCAAGCGATGATGAAGGGCAGGGGGACGTGTTGGAAGATGTCTCTGATGATTTCCATTTGTGTGTCTCCTATGAATGCGAGTGAGTCGAGTCCTCAGCGGCTCTCATGGCATTGCGGCGAAGTATCACGTATACAGGTACGGCAATCAGCAGCGGGACCACGATGACAATCGATCCCAATGTCATGTTCATGGTGTCGATTGGAATTGAGATGCTAGACGAGAGGATCTCATTGAGCGCGTAGAGCGTCAGAGTCGACAAGAGTCCGATAGCCCACGCCCCGATGGCGGTCTTCAATGGTCTCCTGAGTGTGCGCACCTCGGTTCCGCGGTCAATCAGGGGTAGCAGGAGAAGCACGATGAACATTGCACCCGCGATCAATATACCGACAACCTTTGCGCTCACTAGGTCAATTCCGAAGACTGTGGCCGGCGGAACGAAATGTATGAGATCATAGACCCATCCGACCCACTTGAGAAGTCCATACGCCCAGAGGAAATACCACTCGGGCGCTATGAACTGCGGCGTGAGGAACTTGTTCGCTGGATCACCAGGCATCTGGACGGCGAATGCCCCCAAGAGCAGGGCTACTCCAAGAGTGACTAGCGAGATGATCAGGACCGGAGTAATCTGGTGCGGCAGGAACGGTCCGAAGAGTGGACCTTCCTGCTTTCCAGTTTGAATTTCCTTGTTCGCTGAGGGCTTCCAGGCTTCTTCAGGCTCAGACACTCCTTGGAGTACCACCAGCACCATGTGTATGCCGACTAGGACCACGGCTATGACAGGTAGCAGGCACACGTGATAGAAGTACATCCTCACGAGCGTGATGGGCGACAGGACGGTTCCGCCAAGAAGTATCCTCGCAATCAAGTCCCCCAGCACCGGGATCGCCCTCATTATCTGGACGCTGATCGTTGCTGCCCAGTAACCGAGCTGATCCCAAGGGAGGAGGTAACCGGAAAACGAGTACGCGAGCGCCAGCCCTAACAGAGCAACTCCTAGAATCCAGGAGATCCCGCGGCCGACCCTGTACGGGCTGCGGAAGAACGCCCAGAACGCGTGAATTGCCAATGCGGCAACCATGAGGTTCGCACCCCACTGATGAACGCCCCTGATGAGTGCTCCGAGCGGGATGTTCTTCATGATGTTCTGAACGCTCAGGTATGCTTCCGTTGGGGTTCCTGGGTCGCCGATGGCGGAAGGCACGTAGTGGAAAGCCAAAAGGAGACCGGTGACTCCTTGCAGAATAGCGAGAAAGGCTGTGATCGCCCCGGCGTAGTAGTAGGGGTAAGTGAGCCAGAAGATATTGGATCTGTTCTGCCTCGTCAGCGAACTCGGCAGAGCGAAGTTGATGCTTCTCTGAGCTTCTCCTATAAGCGGCGAAATGTTGTATCGCTTGTCAATCCAATCGTAGATTCTCTTGATGCGTGTTGACATGGATCATTTCACCCGCAATATCCGTAGACGTCAAGATTCTCGGGAATTCCGGCGATCTTTCCGTCCTTGATCTCGATCGGAATTATTGGCGCTGATCTTGGCGCAGGCCCGGCCATCACCTTGGCTCCAAGATACTCAGCACCGTTAAGCATGACATCTTTGACGATATTGTATGGATCGAAGGCGCCGTCGTGGCATCTACAGAACAGTACATCCTCATTCGGCCGGTCTAGGTGCCATGTGGATATGCAGCAGAGATGAGTGCAGGCAGCCGCAAACGCAATTAATCCATTTGTGGCCTTTGCTCCTCGAAGTCTGTTCTCATCAACTCGGATGACGATGGCTGGGATGCTCTTGCGCCAGATAACATTCGCGCCCTTCCCAACTTCGTCAAAATCCTCCAGCATCACTTCAGTTCCTGCCTTGGCTGAATACCATGTTCCTTTCTCCGGACCGTATGTGAAGACATTGTCCACCTCTCCTTGCTGCTCGCCAGCTCCTGCGCTCGGCAGAAGCGACATGAGCAGTGAAAGAAACGAAACGACAGTTCCCGCAATCCCCACGGAAACGATGGCTTCAACGAACTGACGTCTGTTCATCGTGGGCCATTTCATCTTCTTGCGGCTATCTGCATTCTTCTCAGTCATGCTTTTCACCTTCTCCAGCTTTCTCGAATTGTCTCGCGGAAACGACTTCCAATCGCGGTTTCCTCGTGAACGCTTCTTTCACGAATGCGCTTCTGTACACTGCAAGGATAGCCGCAGCAAGAAATGCCGCAACGGCCAGCATTGTCCCGACTGCGATTGATCCCATCCCCTGAAGCACACTCACAACTATCAGAACGTCCATGACAAGTTCCAGTATCACGAGCGTTATGATCGCAAGGAAAGGCGCGTCCGACGAGGACATGGGATTCTCAAGCGTGACCATATCGCGTGGTCCAAGTGGATTCAACTGCGGCATTGTCTTACTTCGTTCCGTTCTGAGGACATAGTACATGATCCCCATCAGTAGGAAAACGAAGAGGAAGGCGATCAGCCCAGCCTCGAACGATGGTATCTCAGTCACCAAGGCTATCTGCCCACACATGATTGAGGATCCGTCAACTATCAGTACCATCGCAAGATCGAGCCGTGAGTAGCCCGCGCAACCGTATATTAGTCCTCCTTCAAACCTCCACGAAGTCTAGCAGAGACAGACGCTAGTCACGTGAAGTGAGCCTGCGTCTCATTCACCACAGCGGTTCAGAACAGGTTGCGACCCACTTATCTACCGACAGATACATTCTGCCGGTCGACCTGAAGGTGAGAATGTGAAGACGGTTAACGTCGCTGTGTACGGTGTGGGGCCGATCGGCTCGGGAATAGTTCGCCTTCTGAACACGAAGCAGTGGGCACAGATCGTAGGCGCTGCGGATGTCGACGAACAGAAGGCTGGCAAGGATCTTGGAGAAGTTGCCGGGCTGAACCGCAAGATTGGAGTCGTCGTCTCTCGCGATCCTCGCAGACTCCTCGAGCAGACCTCACCTGACGTCGTAGTTCACACCACCTCATCATATCTGCCAGATATCTATCCGCAACTCATCGAATGTGCGAGGGGGAAAGCAGATGTAGTGTCGACATCGGAGGAGCTGAGTTACCCATACACCAAGTATCCGGATCTGTCGAGAAAGATCGATGAGATCGCCAAAGAGCATGGCGTGACAGTACTCGGAACCGGAGTGAACCCTGGTTTCGTGATGGATACTCTGGCAGCGGTGATGTCTGGAGTGTGTCAGACCGTCGAGTCCGTGAGCGCGGAGCGCATTGTGGACACTTCAAAGAGAAGATGGCAACTTCAGAGGAAGACTGGCGCAGGGCTGAGCGTTGACGAGTTTCAGAGACTCGTCAAACAAGGCAAGATAAAACACGTAGGACTTCCGGAATCAGTAATGATGATTGGTGCAGCGCTCGGTTGGAGCCTCGACGATGTTCGAGAGGAAATTGCTCCCGTCGTTGCTGAGCAAGAGATGCGAACCGAATATGCTGTCGTGAGAAAGGGAAGCGCGGCTGGCGTGCAACAGATCGCAAGAGGTATCGTCGCTGGACGCGAGCAGATCGTCCTCAACTTGAAGATGTATGTTGGTGCAAAGGATCCGCGAGACTCGGTTAGAATCCAAGGAGTACCTCCTATCGACCTCACGATCCGTGGTGGGGTCCAAGGTGATCAGGCAACCGCAGCGATCGTCGTGAATTCCATACAGAACGTCGTGGCATCGGGTCCAGGTCTGAAGACGATGCTCGACCTCCCTATCGTCCATGCCACAGGCTAACACTGGATCGCCTTCTCGTAGCAATAGGCGACTCCGTGCGGTGGGTAGATCAGGTCCACGTCATAGGGCGTGCGCCTTAACGTACTCTTCTACGAGCGAAATCAGTGCGTCGATCTCATCCTCTGAATGTGAGTACGACATTGCCGCATGCAAGTGTTCGGGCACCAGCATCACTATGCCATTGTTCAGAAGAAATGTGAAGATGCGTTTCGACTGTCGCTTGTGTTCCTCGCCGAATTGCTTGATGTCTCGAACCTCTTTCTTCTTGGTGAAGTGAATCGCAAACAATGAGTCTATTCCGGTGACTCGTGCACTGATGCTTGATCTGTCAAAGATCTCTTGGAGTCGTGTCCTTGCGGTCTCGCCTAGCCGATCGATCTTGTCGTAGACAGGTTCGTCTCGCAGAGTCTGGATGGTTGCTTCGCCTGCGACGAGTGTTAGGATGTTAGCTGCGCCTGTTCCGCCCTGGAAGCAATACTTGTCGCCAGAGTACTTGGTATGGTCCATTCGTTCCATGATGTCTTGTCTTCCGGCGATCGCTCCGATGGGTAGTCCGCCGCCGATTATCTTTCCGAAGACCGTCAGGTCGGGCTGGACGTGGAAGTGTGCTTGGCCTCCACCAAGGCCTAGTCTGAAGCCGGTTATTACCTCATCAAAAACAAGCAAAGCACCGGTTTCGTCGCACAGCTCACGAAGACCTTCCAAGAACCCTCGCTCAGCAGGAATCATTCCTCCGGCGCCCAGCACTGGCTCCACTACCACGCAGGCAAGCTTCTTCCTACTGATGATTCTTCGCACTCCTCGAAGGTCGTTGTAGGGAAGCACGAGGGTGTCTTTCAGAGCTCCCGGAGTGAGTCCGCCCGAAGGCAGGAGTTCAAATGGGGGTTTGATAGCGCAATGAAGCGCGTCATACCCGCCATGCCAGCCCCCTTGGAACTTCCCGATCAATGAGCGTTTTGTGAAGGTCCTCGCGAGCCGCACTGCGTACATGTTTGCTTCAGTGCCTGAGTTCGAGAACCTGATCATCTCTGCACTTGGCACAAGGTGTTTGATGAGTTCTGCGTGTCTGACTTCGAGTTCGTGGACTAGGCCGAAGTTCCAGCCTTTCTTGAGTTGCCTTTCGAGAGCCTTTCTCACTTTGGGATGAGAGTGCCCCAGAATCATGGAGAAGTGAGTGCACCAGTAGTCAGTGTACTGGTTTCCTTCCAGATCAACGACCTTGCTGCCATGAGCTGACTCGACATAGAACGGGTAGGGTTCAAGGAAGCGGTTCTTGTAGCTTACACCTGCTGGGAGGACATGCAAGGCACGCGCGTAGAGTTCTCTTGATCTTGCGGTTGTCTGCTCGAACGTTGGGTTCGTCATCTGCTGCGACACCGCCTCAATCCCTTCAGACCCAGACTGATACCATTTGTGGAAGACAGGAATCCAGATGCCCTTGCACGAAGGCGTGGCCCCGTGGAGATGCGCCGAGTCAGGAGATCCTGCAACGGATTTCATTTGGGGGTTCTTCGCAACACCTCCAAAGGAGTGGCTCTCTCACAACCCTCTTCAGGCATCTCACGTTGCAGAGATCGTCGATCTCGGGCATTCGTTGCATAGGTCCAAATCTAGGCCTGGATTGGGCAGTCAGCTGACGAGTTCTCCGGTGCTTTGTTTCAACACAATCAAGAGAAAACGGCACAGTCGCGCTCGGGAATATGGTAACTAATGAGATGTGAAGCGGCAAGTATGGCGGGATCAGTTCTAGGAGCGGTGAACATACATGGCCTCAACGACAATCAGATGCGGCTACTGTGGACAGTGGATCGCACGTTTATCTCAGGTCTGCCCATACTGTCAGAAGAAGTTCTTCCTGAGGGGATTGGGCCTCTAGAGAGGGCGTCGAACCTACTCTCCGCTGCTCATCCTAATCTTCATTCTCTCCGTTGAATGCCGAGTCTGTTCAAAGGATCAGATCGAGCCCGCGAAGGCGCGGCTTAATGAACAGAACACACTACCCTAGACCCAAATCTAACAAGATGCGGCAGAGAACCGGAATCGGATGATGCAATCGGATATGTTCACCGCACTCGAAATCATATTGGTCATCGCGGTCTTGGGCGGGTTATTCCTGATTCATACGAGGACACGCGCAGGATCGTTACCCCTCTATATCGCAGTCGGAATCTTGCTTCTAGCGATCATCGCGGCGACGAAGTTCATCTATTCTCTCATTGGAATCGTGCTTCTGCTCGTGCTAGTCTGCGTGGCTCTATTTTGGAAGCTCGCTCGATCTAGGCGAGATGCCTCATAGGACACACGAGCAGCCCGCATGGCCAGTATCAGACGAAGATCCCGATCAGGAATCCGGCGGCAAGCAACAATATCGTCGACAGGATGACCATCACGTTCAAAGCGAGCGCAGGTACCAGTTTGGGAATCTCATCGTAGTTCTTGAGCGCTATTCGTGCGGCTTTGTATGCAATGGGAATAGTGATCAACGAGACGAGAGCCACAAACGGCGCTGCTCCGGCCGCTACCGCCACAATGATCGACGCGTACGTTGCGGCAAGGCCAAGAACATAGATCATGGCTGACGTTCTCTTTCCAAGCATTATCACTAGATGCCGTCTGCCGGCCATTTTGTCGGCCTCAGCATCAGGGAACTCATTCAAGAACAGGAGCAGCGCAACAAGGATAGTGATCGGAACAAATACACTCATGCCCGTGTCGTCGATTACTCCGGCTTGAACGACATATGCTCCTAGTCCCATGAGCCCAAAACCTGATCCAGCAACAATCTCACTCAGTCCGTGAATCTTCGAAAGAACCGGACTGTAAAGGCAAATCGTGAAAAGCCCATACAGGAGAATTGGAAGCAGAGGATAGAACGTGTGCGACAGGAAGTAGGCTCCTATACCGGCCGCGCCTAGGAGGCAGGCAACACCAATCTCAAAGGCGGTTCTGGGTTTCATCTTGCCGTTGACTAGAATGTCGATTCCGCCGCTGAAAGGCGTCTTCGTCGTCCTCGCGTCGATTTTGGATCGATAGTCAAAGTAGTTGTTGAATACGTTAACCGCCACGTGAGTCAACAAGGCACCGATCAAGACGAGAAATGCGTCAAACGGATAGAACACTCCGTGCGCATAGAGCGCTGCCGCGAGGCCGGCCGAAACGATGACAACTGTCAGCGGAAGGAAGTTGGCTCTCGTGATGAGTACCAAGTTGTTCAGAGTATTGACGCTCCATTGACGCTAGGCACTAGCGGTGAGCTTTCATCAAGATTGGAGGCTAATTTATCCTTTCGTTACTCCGATTGGTACGAGTCGGCATACCTTCGTTGCGATGCCAACCTGGTGGCTGACTTCAGCAACACGGTCTACGTCCTTGTAGGCTCCCGGGGCCTCCTCCGTGACGGTTCCCATTTCGGCTGCTCGAAGCAGGATACCTTTCTCAGCCAGTCCCTTCTCGACTTCGCGCGGTCCCCATCGTCTCTTGGCGGCGGCTCTGCTCATCATGCGTCCGGCACCGTGTGCCGTGGAACCGAAACTCAGTTCCATGCTCTTCGGGGCTCCCACGAGAAGCCATGAGCTGGTCCCCATGCTGCCTGGGATGAGGACAGGCTGGCCAATCTCTCTGTACTCAGCTGGTATGTCCGGATGTCCTGGAGGGAACGCACGAGTTGCGCCTTTGCGGTGGACTACTACTTTCTTTTGATGGCCTTCTTCGTCGACGATGTGACTCTCGATCTTTGCGACGTTGTGGCATACATCGTAGATTAGGTGCATGTCCAACTGGTCAGCGCTCTTCCCGAAGGTCCTCTCGAATGCCTCTCTGGTCCAGTGTGTGATCATCTGCCGATTCACCCAAGCAAAATTGCATGCCGCCGCCATCGCCGGCAGATAGTCCTCAGCTTCAGGACTCTTCGTCGGCGCACAGGCAAGTTGCCGGTCGGGCAGGCTGATGTGATACTTGCTCACTGCTCGTTCCATGACCCGCAAGTAGTCACTGCAAACTTGGTGTCCATAGCCTCGGCTTCCTGTGTGAACTAGGACAAGGATCTGTCCTGGGCGTTGTATTCCCAGATGCGTGGCGACGCGTTCATCGAGAATCTGGTCCACTTTCTCGATCTCGAGGAAGTGGTTGCCGCTGCCAAGGCTTCCAAGCTGGCGATGCCCTCTACTCTTCGCCGTAGAGGAAACCCTGGCTGGATCAGCAGATTCCATGCATCCTTCTTCTTCGCAGTGCTTCTTGTCTTCAGACCATCCGTAGCCATGGTCTACTGCCCACTCGACTCCGTCTGCAACAACTTTGTCAAGCTCTGTTGGCGTGACACGAATCTTGCCTTGGCTGCCCAAGCCTGATGGTATGTTGTTGAATAGAGCATCCAAGAGTCGTGGGAGAGCAGGTCTCACATCGTTCTCGTTGAGGTTCGTGCGAACGAGTCTGACTCCGCAGTTAATGTCATATCCCACTCCGCCCGGGCTAACGACGCCTTCGTCGTAATCCATCGCGGCGACGCCGCCGATTGGGAAGCCGTATCCTTCGTGTCCGTCGGGCATCGTGAGTGACCACTTGTGTATGCCCGGCAATGTGGCTACGTTTGCGCATTGTTCCAAGGTGGCGTCTGATCGCATCTTCTCAATCAGTGTCTTGTCGGCATAGATTCTGCCGGCAACTCTCATGCCTGGCCTGAACGATTGGGGAATCTCCCACATGTAGTCGCTGAGTTGCTTCAGTGGGACACGTTCAGACGACCTTCCGTAGGCGCCATCTTGAGCCAAGGGCAAGCACTGGGTCGCGTCATTCCGAGAACGCCGCGTATTTAGGTTTCGTTAGCACTTGTCGAAGTGCTTCAATTGGGCAAAAAAGGGTTCGGCGTGACTAGCAACTGGCCGCAATGCGTTTGATCGCTGGAACGATGCCTCCAATCGCGGACACTGTCGCGTCGGGATCAACTGAGCCTTCTTCAGCGTCGTCTCCATAGGTGACGTGAATCGTTTTGATGCCGAGAGGCTTTGCGCCCGCAATATCGGCCTCCGTCGAGTTTCCAATCATCACGGCCTCATTTGGCTGAAGGCCAAGCAATCTCAGTATCTGCTGGAATGGTTCAGGTCTCGGCTTTCTCACACCGACTGCAGCCGACGTCACGATCGAATCGAAGTATTTCGTGAGGCCCAGTTGCTCCGCGATCTCTCTGACTGCCCAGTCGCTTCTCGAGTTCGAGCACAAGCCCATCTTCAAGCCCAGATCATGAACCTGTTGCAGCATCTCTTGGACTCCAGGGAAGAGACTCCAAGAGTCCACTTCAAAAACAAAGAACTTCTTCACCAAATCCGTCATCACAGGTCTCTGTCGTTCCTTCACTCCGAGTCTATCTAGCAGCTTCGCGATCGATCCTGCGATCTCAATCTCTTCAAGAGTGCGATTAGCATACTCGGATTCCTCATCATGCAGCTTCATGTATTCGTGTTTCAGGTCATTGAAATCGAGAGTGAGTCCGTGTTCCTGGAGAGCCTCATGGATCGCGTTCATTCTGCCTTCTCTGACCTGCTCCCAAGACGCGGTCAGGTGGATCAGAGTCTCTCCGAGATCGAATATCGCGCCCCTTAGCAAGGCAATCCCGGCGAACTTCAAGGCCGCCTCTTGATAATCGTTGCCGCGTGCGAAAGCAAGAGAATATCAGAGTACCTCACAGTATGGTCTACAGGGACATGCTCGCTTGAAACGCTCCGGTTCCACATTCACTCCTTTGGGCGGAGTTGGGGAGATAGGTGGAAACAAGTTCCTCGTCGAAGACGGTGATACGAGGATTCTGCTCGACTTCGGGGTGAGCTACTCTGACCGAAGAAGATTCTATTCTGAGCCTCTGCTTTCGCCTAGAGACGAGAGGGAACTGCTCGAGTTCGGGATGCTTCCCAAACTCCCCGGCTTGTACAAATTCGAGGAATCGGAACCTAGCATACAGGGGGTCTTCCTCTCACACTCGCATGGAGATCACTCTGCATGCATCTCGTTTCTCAACCGAAAGATCCCTGTCTATTGCGGAGAGACCACTGCTACTATCATTCGAGCGCTGTACGAGACGCGAACTAAGAGCCTGGAAGCCGACATCTCTGGCCTAAGGTTCAACACATTCAGAACAGGATCGAAGATCAAGTTGGGCTCCATTGAGGTGGAACCGGTTCATGTGGATCATTCGGTACCAGCAGCATACGGATTTGTTGTGTACACGTCCGAGGGTACTCTCGTCTATACGGGCGACCTGAGAGCTCATGGTACGAAGTCTGAGATGACGAAGGACTTTGTGGAGCGTGCTCGTGAAAGCAGAGCGGACGTACTGCTCGCGGAGGGAACGAATCTCATTGGTGCAACCCTAACCACGGAGGCAGAGGTGCAGTCGAAGATCTCTTCGATCGTGCGATCAAGTTCGAAGATTGTCTTGGCGGACTTCTCGAATGTGGACGTTGATCGTTTCCGAACCTTCTACAATGTCGTCAAGGAGAGTGGCAGAGTTCTTGCGATCTCGCTCAGGCAGGCCTACCTGCTTTCGAAACTCGCAAACGAAGGCAAGATTGCGATCCCAGATGTCGCTCACGATAAGCACGTGGTCATCTATCAGCGTGCCAAGAAACGCTACTTTGAATGGGAGAAGAGTGTCCTTTCGCTTCCAAACGTAGTTGAAGCATCCGACATAAAGAACAAGCAGAGCAACACCGTGCTTGCGAGTACACCCAGAGACTTCAAGGAACTGGTTGAGATTCGCCCAGAGCCAGGGAGCTGCTTCATACTATCGATTTCCGAGCCTTTCAACGAAGAGCAGGAATTCGAGTTCGAGCGAGTCGTCAACTGGCTTGACCATTTCGGATTGCCAATGTATCACGTGCACTGTTCAGGCCACATAATGCCCGGTGAGGTCAAGTCAATCATCGATAGGATCAAGCCCAAGATGATGTATCCGATGCACACTGAACACCCTGAGTTGTACGTGAAGTTCGTGTCGGACACAGTTAGAGCAACAGTGCCTCAGAAGAACGTCGCCTATCCGATAGGCTCATCCTCAGCTAGAACTTCTCAAACTCAATCCTGAGCGTCATATTGCGCAGTTGCTTTGCGAGTTTCTTCACAACATCTGGGTCAACGGGCATCCGTCTCGGCTGCCGACCCATGAGTATTACTTTGGTTTCGGTTGTGCCGTCAGGAATCCAGATCGTGTTCAAGGTCAAGATCGACATTGGGCTGAAGAGGTCCTCCAAGAACTGCCGGTCGTCTCCGCCGGAGCCAAGGATCTTCACTCTCTTTCCGAGAGAGTCGGATATCGCATGAACGGTCTTTGCCCCTCCCGAGAGCATCGTCTTCATGTCTCGCCTGTTGACCAGAATCGCTAGGTTGTCGTCTGCTTCAACAGCCCTATGGTATGTTACATCTTGTAGTGCTGGATTGTCTTTCTCTAGATCAGAAAGGAGTCTAATGATTTTCAGGTCAAGATCTGCTATCTGACCTTTCTCAATCTTCTCTTGACATTTGCGGCAGAGTATGCCGCTCTTGATGCAGAACGCATCCAGGATTGTCTTGACCATTCGTCTTCATCGTTTCTTTGCCCTATAGTTGTCGCTTCAACGTTCAGCTCAATGGAGCAGAGCGTCTCATCGAGTGACTACAATTCTGTAACGCTAATTAAGTTTGCTAGCTCCACGGCATCGAACAACCCCTGTGCGCAATCGAAATCCTTGGCCAATCCCGGAAGGCGTTATATCAGCCGAACCGAGACAATAGGACGCTTTCACACGGTAGAGTTGCCGAGGCTAGTGTCGATGAAGATCTTCGAATATGAAGCAAAGAGGATCGCCTCACAACTTGGTCTGCCGGTCCCCCGCGGGTCCGTTGTGTTCAATGCTCAAGGAGCAAGAGAGGTAGCTCAGCAACTTGCGTGTCCAGTGGTCGTGAAGGCGCAGGTCCTCGTTGCTGGCAGAGGCAAAGCGGGCGGCATCAAGCCCGCTGACACTCCCGACGATGCAGAGAAAGCCGCTTCCTCAATCTTGGGATCAAAGATCAAAGGCGAAGCAGTGACCAAGCTTCTTGTCGAAGAGAAACTCGATGTCGCACGGGAACTCTACCTCGGTTTAGTTGTTGATCGTTCGGCTCGGCGTTATGTTCTGCTGGTTTCTCAGGTTGGTGGGGTGGACATTGAGGAGGTCGCCCAGCGGAGCCCAGAGAAGATAATCAGACGTCCTCTGGAGCCGGGGAGAGGGCTCGAAGGATTTGAGGCTCGAGAGCTAGCGCAGGCTCTCGGATACAGGGGAGCCCAACTCACGGAGCTTAGTGCCCTCATGACGAGGTTCTGCGCGATGGCGATTGAGTATGACACCGAGCTGGCGGAGTCGAATCCGCTAGTCGAGACCAAGAAGGGCGGCTTCGTCGCCGCTGATTTACGCTTCATTGTAGACGACAACGCGCTGTTCAGACACAAGGCCTTGCTTGAGCAGACGGTAGATGTCCAGCATGAGCTGTCACCGCTTGAAGTCAAAGCACGTGAGAAAGGGTTTGCATATGTTGAGCTCGACGGTGACATCGGAATAGTGGGCAATGGCGCGGGGCTGGTCATGGCAACCTTGGACATGATACAGGACCACGGTGGCAGACCCGCGAACTTCTGCGATGTCGGCGGAGGAGCAACCGCGGAAAGGGTCGCACAGGCCCTTGAGATTGTGCTGAGTAACACGAAAGTGAAGGCGCTCTTTCTAAACATCATGGGCGGAATCACCCGATGCGACGAGGTCGCCAAGGGCTTGCTCGAGGTCCGAAAGAGAATGGGACTGACAAAGCCGATAGTGATCAGGCTCGTGGGAACCAACGAGGAAGAAGGACGAAGGATTCTCCAGGAAGCTGGGATACCCTCGCTCGAGACGATGGAGGATGCGGCTTCAAGAGTGGTTCAGGCGGTCAAAGGAGGAACCTAGCTTGGCGGTGCTTGTGAGTTCAAACACGAAAGCGATCGTGCAAAACATTACTGGCTCACAAGGGACTTTTCATACTCGGCTAATGCTGGCGTACGGGACTAGGATCGTTGGAGGAGTAACGCCAGGAAAGGGCGGGACACAGGTCGAGGGTGTTCCTGTGTTTGACACGATCGCTGAAGCTGTATCAAAGACGGACGCGAACGCGTCGATAATCTTCGTTCCCGCTCCGTTTGCTCGTGATGCTGTGCTTGAGGCTGTCTCTCATGAGCTGAATCCGATCGTGGTGATTACTGAGGGCATTCCGATCGGGGATTCGATTGACATGATGGCTCGGGCCAAGGAGAGAGGATGCGTCATAATCGGCCCGAACACGCCTGGAATAATCACGCCGGGCGAGTGCAAGCTTGGGATCATGCCTGCGCATGTGTTCAAGAAGGGAGAAGTTGGACTCGCTTCACGCAGTGGAACGCTCACTTACGAGATCGCATCGAGTCTCAGTAGAGCCGGTCTCGGTCAGTCCACATGCCTCGGCCTCGGCGGAGACCCGATTGTTGGCTTGAGCTTCGTCGATGTCTTGGAGATGTTCAGGAATGATCCCCAAACGAAATCAGTTGCGCTGGTTGGGGAAATCGGTGGCAACGCAGAGGAGCTGGCAGCTCAGTACGTCAAAGAGACGAAGTATCCGAAACTCGTAGCCGCATATGTCGCGGGTAGATCCGCCCCGCTAGGAAGACGTATGGGTCATGCGGGAGCAATAATAATGGGCAGAACCGGCACTGCGGAGTCAAAGCTTGAGGCTCTCAAGGCAGCCGGCGTGAAGGTTGCCCTCAAGCCCGGAGAAATCGCGAGGCTACTGGAAAAGAAGTAGAGGTGAAGGAGATGACACTGGACCGTCTGAGTGATTGGAGAAGGACACATTATTCGAATCAGATCTCTCCCGATCTTGATGGTCAAGATGTCACATTGTTCGGTTGGGTCGAAGACATCCGCGACCTAGGAAACCTCACATTTCTCACCCTACGTGACAAGGAGGGAATCGTTCAGATTACGATCGTCAAGAAGAACTCTCCCCCAGCTGTTGTTGAGAGACTCGGTTCCTTAGGAAAGCAGTACGCGATAGGGGTTAGAGGGAAGGCGAAGGCGAAGAAGGAGGCGCCTCGTGGAGTCGAAGTCATCCCTACCGATATGAGGATCCTAGCTGATGTCGTGTATCCTCTTCCTTTGGATCCGACAGGGCGGGTTCCTGCCGACATTGATGTGCGGCTCGACGCTCGCGTAATGGACCTAAGGAGGGGCACGTCACGAGCGATCTTTGCAGTACGTCATGAGATCCTTCGCGCGACGAGAGAGTTCCTGATCGCCGAAGGTTTCACGGAGATACAGACACCAAGGCTGATCGGCTCAGCAACGGAGGGTGGATCAGCCCTTTTCTCGTTGGACTATTTCGGTCAGACGGCATACTTGGCTCAGAGTCCCCAACTGTACAAGGAACAGTTGACAAGCGTCTTCGAGAGAGTCTTCGAGATCGGACCATTCTTCAGAGCCGAAGAATCACGAACGAGACGACACATAAGCGAATTCACGTCGCTTGACATTGAATGTGCCTTCATGAACCAGAAAGGCGTCGTCGAGATCTGTGAACGCCTCGTCCACGAGGTGTACAAGTCGCTCGTCAGCCGTTGCTCGCGAGATCTTGAGACATTGAATGTGAAACTGGAGGTGCCTCCGCTCCCGTTCAAACGTCTCACGTACAGTGAAGTCATCGACGCGCTCTCGAAGGAAGGAGTCGAAGTCAAGTGGGGAGAAGACATCCCCACTGCGGCGGAGAAGAAGCTGGGCGAGCTGTACAGAGGATTCTACTTTGTGACCGACTGGCCTTCAGCGATCAAACCGTTCTACATCTCACCGAGAGAGGATGACCCGAAGTATTCCGACTCGTTCGACCTAATGTATGGCGCGCTCGAGCTTGCATCAGGCGGAACCAGAGTCCACGAGTACGATGTGCTTGTCAATAGGCTGAAGGGGCAAGGGCTGAACCCCGAGAGTTTCAAGGACCATCTGGCCGTGTTCAAACAGGGGCTTGCGCCACACGCGGGCTGGGCTGTCGGCCTCGACCGACTCGTGATGCTCGTGACAGGCGCCGAGAACATCAGAGAATGCATCTTCTACCCAAGAGACCGAGACAGACTACGCCCGTGATGGCAACCTGAAACTGCAATCTGCAGTCACTATCGTCAATTGCATGACGCGCTTACGAGAAGGGTGTATTACCCGCCAGAAATCCATCGCCGAGGCATGCCCGCGCAAGTCGGAAAGCGTATATATATGACATAGGTTATGGCGCGCGAGCCTCCGGCAATGGCCACCAAAGAAGACATCGTGAAGGCCCTCATGGGCGTCAAGGATCCCGAAATCGGCGCCAGCATAGTAGACTTGGGGATGGTTAGGTCTACAGGAATCCAAGGCGACACCGTTCGTGTGGATATTGCGCTGACCGTGCCCAACTGCCCCCATTCCAGTACGATTAGAGACAATGTGATCACGGCGGTCTCTGCTTTTCCGGGCGTAAACAGAGTTGAAGTCCAGCTCTCAGA
>JBAVVE010000297.1:0-23778 GCA_049697135.1 Bathyarchaeia archaeon
CTTCAGGGGCTAGCAGGCAGTAGACAGGTGACTTCTTCATTGCTGCTTTCGAAGCTATGAGCTCGGTCGCCGTCCTCTCCTGTCCACTTGTGGTCCTGACCGCGAAGATGACGCTCTTTTGCTGCTGGTTCTGATTCGACAACAGAGGCTACCTCGAACTCATTTTGGAAGCAGACCGACGAAGAGGAAGAGCATGCGCACAACGTAGCCAAGCCCGCCAACTATCGCGATTCCAAGAAAACTGATCTTCACCATCAGCGATATCTCGTCCCGAGTGGGTCGTGTCGTCACGTGAAGCAGTCTTCTGACGGATCCGATGAAATTCCGAGCGGACAATTGGGCTTCCTCATCTGATTGTTGGTCTTGTTCTGAACGCGCCGCCTAATATCGATGAGCCGTATTTAAGGTATCCAAGTCGTTTTCCTGCTCTTCGCCGGCGTGACCTTTGTCGAAGAGCCTCGTGATGAGTGGATTCGAGTCAGGAAGACAAGCCATTCACATCATCACGATCTCTCGGCCTGACTTCTTCAGGAACTCGACCAGAGTGTTTCGTTCGATTCCGCGCACTCCCTTCTTGTCTATGACGGCATGTGAGCAGTCGCCCACGGTCTTACGGAAGGCAAGCTCTATGATGGTTGGATCGTAGTTCTCGAAGAAGTACTTGGAGAGAATGTGTCCCAGGGCGAATTGCTTCTTCACGACTGCTTCTGTGTGCTTCCAGGAGTAGTGGCCCCCTCCGAAGCCAACGGCTTGAACTCCGTCAGAAGGGCGTATTGCGGCCGTCCAGATTGCACGAGCCACGGCTTTTCCCGCCAATGGATCTTCCCATTGTCTTGCAGAGCTCCCGATCTCAACGAACATTGACGGCACTCGAAGTTCTGTGGGTCCATGGTGAGTGGCTTCGAGAGAAACTAGGTACGGTAACCCAAGTTCTTCGCGGCTTTCAGCCAACGAGAGTAGTGCTGCTCTCACCCTATTGGGTTCGACTAGTGCGAGGCTTCTGGGTTTGCCTCCATAGGGGGCTTCGTTGAGGACATTGCCCGTACAATGAACAGTCAGACTCGGATCGCCCTTTTCGCTCGTATGCTTTGACGCAAAGATGATCGCATCTGTGTCGACGAGCGAGTCAACTGAGTCGGCATAGATGGATTCCTCCTTGATCCGAGCGAGTAAGACATTGTCTTTTTGGAGGATTCCATGATCCAAGTGCTCCGGGGACATATCGAATCCGTAGTCGCGGACAAGCCAAGACACTATGTTGAGTCCTGCCGGATCTCTCTCAGAGGCTACTATCAGAACAGTCATCGTGCAATACGTCTCGAGCCTTCGGGTGAGCTCAACCGACGATTCTATCCACGATTGCTTTCGGGTCGAATGAGATCAGATCCTCATAGGCTTGACCTGTTCCCGCAAAGACTACAGGTTTGCCGATTTCGGCTGCAAGCGAGATAGCACTTCCTCCTCTTGCGTCGGCATCAAGTTTGGTGAGAGTAATACCATCTATTCTTACAGACTCGCTGAACGATCTTCCCTGCTCGACAGCATCGTTCCCAGTCAGGGAATCAACAACCAACATGACGAAATCCGGCGATGCGACGCGCACGATCTTCTTCATCTCTTCAAGCAGATTTCGTTTCGTCTGCATTCTTCCAGCAGTGTCAATCAGGACTGTGTTTATTCCGTTCGCGCGGGCATGGTTGATCGAATCAAAGGCGACGGCTGCAGCGTCGGCACCGTAGGTGTGCTTGATTGTCTTCACGCCGACGCGTCTTGCGTGTTCTTCAAGCTGTTCGATGGAGCCTGTTCGGTAAGTGTCGGCGCATGCTATCACCACTGTGTACCCACGTTGCCTGAGGAGGTGGGCAATCTTCGCGATCGTGGTGGTCTTGCCTGTTCCGTTTATGCCGACGAAGACAACGATGGCAGGTTCATGCGCCTGTTTCTTTGCTTCTATCTTGTCGAAGAAGCTGGCCTCGCCGCTGTCTTTCAGCACATCAAGCAGAACTTCACGAATGATCGCCATCAAGGGTTGTCGTCGGTCACCAAGGCGTGTAACTTGCACACTTGCTGCCTTTTGTCTTATGCCGTCACAAATGCGTTCTGCGATCGGGTAGGCGACATCGTTCTCGGCAAGAGTCGTCTTGAGTTCCTGCAATAGCTGCTCAAGGTCTTTTCCAGCAAGTTCCGTTTTCGAGATCTTCTCCACTGCTGAGCTTAGGCCAGACCTGAGCTTCTCAAACAATCTCAGACACCGAGGTAATGTGCAGCTGCCGTGTCTGTTCTCTGCGTGAATCTTCCTAGATTACGGTGATCGATTCGCCGCCTTGCTTCTTCACAATCTCGTTGAGCTTCTCGCGGTTCTCCTCGAGCCTGATCAGGGTTTGATTCAGCTGCTCCTGAAGTGTAGTACGAGCCTTGTCCAAGTCTGCTATTCGATCCTTTATCTCAGTGATCGAAAGATCGATTGGTTTCTCGATGGCGACTCCTGCGCCTACCCCCACCACGATCTTTGAGACGTCCGCAAGCTTCGCTCGTACAAATGAGCCGCCCCCAACTGGTATCAGGGCGTCCGCGTCTGATTTCTGGGTCTTAATGCCTTCGAGTGTGGAAGACGCTAGCGCAAACTCGTTCATCGCCGCGTTGATGATTTCAAGTCTTGCCTGAAGCGCCCGGGCTGACCCCTCATAGACTCTCTGCTGTACGAGACCCTGTCTGAGTTGTTCCTCTTCACTTGCCACTCTTCGCAGTCTCCGTTTCGACGCTCTTCAGTTCCTCAATATGGGTGAGCTTGATTTCGCGTCTTTTAGCCTTGTGTCTGCTTCCCATGTCGGTGTAGATTCTCTCAATCGCATCTTGGTCTTTCATCGCCCTGATCTCCGATGAGAATGGGATTGTGGCGTGAGCTTTCTTCACTTCACCTGTGATTCTGAAGGTCTTGACTTCAGTCAACGAGCATCACTTGAATGGGACGGAGGTCCTAAGGAGCCGAGTCTCCACTATAAAGCTGAGCCCAGAACTGACGGTCATGTCCTGAGATAGAGATCAATCCGAGTCGCTCGCTGGGTCCTCCTGGGTCTTGGTTCGGAGCGTTATAGCCGTGGGTCCCTTCTCCAAACGTTTTTATGAATCTCCGAACATCCCCGTGCGGAAGCCCCCAGAAGGAAAACGCGATTGCCTCTCTCCAAGGATCAACTTCTCACAGCCTTAGGAGAGATCAGGAAACCGGAAACCAAACGCGAATTCAGCCAGTCCGTGGAACTCATTGTTAAGCTTAGAGAGATCGACCTCAAGAAACCCGAGAATAGGCTGAACGAGTCCGTGGAGCTTCCGAACTCCCTCGACAAAGAGACTAAGATATGTGTAATCGCAAGCGGAGACTTGGCAACGAGGGCAAAAGCAGGTCAAGCTGACCTGGTGCTTGCCAGAGAAGACCTTGACAAGTTGGGCAAGGACAAGAAGGCGGCTAGGAAGCTAGTTACCGAGTATGATTACTTCATTGCTGAGGCACCTTTGATGCCTCTCGTTGGAAAGACGATCGGGCCGATCCTGGGGCCGAGAGGCAAGATGCCGACACCTGTTCCTCCGAACGCTCCGATCGATCAGATCGTCAATAGCCACAGGAAACTGATCCGAGTGAGAGTAAGAGACCAGCCAGTAGTCCAGTGCCGGATTGGAACTGAGAAGATGCCCGACGAAAAGATCGCCGAGAACGCTTTGGCTGTCTTCAGCAGAGTCGAAGCAAAGCTGGAGCGTGGGGCCAAGAACATACGCCAAGTTCTGGTCAAGACCACGATGGGCAAACCAGTGAAGGTCCAGATCGGGAAGGGTTAGCCGATGCTCACGAGACAAGTTGCGCGCGTAGCGTCTTGGAAGAAGGAGATGTTCCAGAGGCTCGCAGAGCTGATCGAGAAGTACCCTGTTGTGGCTGTCGCCGACTTGCGGAAAGTCAGGTCATCACAGATCCAGGAGATCAGAAAGAAGCTCCGCGGTCAAGCCGAGGTTCTCGTGGCGAAGAACACGATTTTCAAGAAGGCAGCAGATGCACTGGGAGAGAAGAAACCTAACATCGGCGACTTCACTGGTGGGCTTTCCGGCTCGAGTTTGATCTTGTTTACCGACATGAACCCGTACGCGTTGATTCTCTTCCTGAACAAGAACAAGGTCCGTGTTCCCGCAAAGGCTGGTGACGTCGCGAGCAGTGACATCATGATCGCTGCAGGCAATACAGGCCTGCAGCCAGGTCCTGTCATCAGCGAGTTTGGTGAAGTGAAGGTTCCAACAAGAATCGAAGGCGGCAGCATCTGGGTTGCCAAGGATACAGTTGTGGCCGACAATGGTGACACGATATCACCGAAGCTGGCCTCTCTCCTGTCGAAGCTCGGCATGAAGCCGATGGAAGCAGGCCTTTCGATAGTGCGGGCCTTCGACCAAGGGATTGTCCTCAAACTCGAAGACCTCGTCTTCGACATTGAATCATACAAGAGCAACCTTGCCGAGGCCTGGCGAGGCGCGTTAGCGTTGGCAGTTGAGACAGAATATGTTCTCCCCGAAACAGCCGAGGCGATAATAGGTAGCGCCTTCCGTGAAGCGCTCTACCTAGCGAACGAGGTAGAGTTCCCAACCTCAGAGAACGTCGCGGACCTCATCAAGCAAGCCTACTCCGAGATGAGGGTTCTATCCGACGCTGCAGCTCAAATCAACAGTGAAGTCGCGGCACGAGAGGATATTGCGGCTCGTGCCCCGCCCCAAGAAGAGAAACCGGCTGAAGTGAAACCACCTGAGGCGAAGCCACCCGAAGCGAAACCCCCAGAAGCCAAGCCGCCGGAAGCCAAACCACCGCCAGTAGCGAAGCCACCGGAAGCAAAACCGCCTCCGCCAAAAGCGCCAGAGGCAAAACCACGTGAAGAGAAGCCACCACCAGCGAAGGCGCCTGCAGCGAAACCCAAAGAAAAGAAAAAGGTTGAAAAGAAAGGGAAGCGGTAGCTGGCGAATCCTAGTACAAGGTGCGAGTCATGAAGTATATGTACGCCGCATTGCTGCTGCACTCGGCAGCTCAACCAGTCAACGAAGCAAATGTAGCCAAGATCCTTACTGCAGCCGGTGTGAAGCCGGAAGACGGCAGGGTAAAGGCGCTTGTAGCCGCTCTTTCCGAAGTCAAGATCGATGAGGCGCTGAAGGCAGCGAAGGCAGCACCCGTTGCTGTCGCGGCACCAGCAGCAGCCGCTCTAGCAGGAAAGAAGGAAGAGAAGAAACCAGAAGAGGACAAGAAGAAGGAAGAAGAGGCGCTGGCCGGACTAGGCGCGCTCTTCGGTTAGTTCCTGCGTGCCTGTTCTGAATTGTACGCTCTCAAAAACACGCACTTGCTCTTGCCCAGTAGCTGACAGGGCAGAGCAAGAAAGTTCTTTGTACTACGCAACGTCCTCTGCCTTGTTGGCTCGGAGGGACGCCTAGTGGACATTGATGAGAACGAGTTTGCGGTTCCTTTCTTCAAAGAGTCAGGATTCGTTAGACGACGATGCGTCGCCTGTGGCAGCCACTTCTGGACACAGGTCCCCGATCGGCAGACTTGCGGAGACGTCCCCTGTGAAGAGTACACATTCATAGGCAACTCGCCCGCTCGCACTGGATTATCAGTCAGAGAAGCTCGTGACACGTTTCTCTCGTTCTTTGAGAGCAAGGGCCACAAGATCATTAAGCCCTATCCTGTGGTTGCTCGGTGGCGCGACGATGTCTATCTTGTTGGAGCGTCAATCTTCGACTTTCAGCCACTTGTGACGGAGGGTGTGATCCCTCCGCCGGCGAACCCGCTGGTCGTCAGCCAACCTTGCTTGCGATTCACGGACCTGGATAATGTTGGCCCGACGGCGGGGAGACATCTCCTCATCTTCGAGATGGGCGGGCATCACGCATTCAACTACCCAGACAAACAGGTGTACTGGAAGGACCAGACGATCCGATACCACCATGAACTGCTCACAGAGAAGCTAGGTGTCAAGTCTGAGCTGGCAACGTACAAGGAACACTTCTGGTCTGGTGGAGGAAACGCTGGACCTGACCTTGAAGCCTGCGTGAATGGCCTTGAGATTTCTACGCTCGTCTTCATGCAGTACAAGGTGATCGGTGACCAGCTAGTGTCGCTTCCGATCAAGACCGTGGATACTGGATACGGTATTGAAAGATGGGCATGGCTTACGCAGGCGTCTCCGAGCTGTTTCTCAGTAATCTATGGCCCTATACTTGACCGGATTCTCTCGCTCGCAGGAGCGAGCATTGATCCGAAGATCATGATCGAGAACACGAAAGTCTCCGGCATCATGAACATCGAGAAGACCTCCGACCGGGTCGAGGCACGCAAGAAGGTTGCAGAAAGGCTCGGAATGGACTGGCGTGAGCTCGAGAAGGTCATAGCTCCGATCGAGAGAGCATCCGCAGTCGCAGATCACACCAAGGCGATCTCATTCCTGTTGGCTGAGGGAGTTGTTCCTTCGAATGTGGCCGTTGGCTATCTGACGCGGCTGCTGATTCGGAGAACCTACCGCATGCTACGACTGCTGGGCATTGAGGGTCGGATGGGCGAGATCACTGAGATGCAGATCTCTCACTGGGGCAGAGACTTCCCACATCTCGTCGAGATGCGGAACGAGATACTTGAGGCCTTGCGGGTCGAGGAGGAGAAGTTCAAGAAGACTCTGGATCGAGGAAGCGAGATGGTGAAACGCATCTCAGTCGAGCTCAAAACCAAAGGTCTAGACACCATGCCCACGGACACCCTAGTTCAGCTGTACGATTCGCACGGACTCGTTCCCGATATCGTGCGAGATGAAGCCGAGAAAGAAGGAATCAAAGTCGATGTTCCCGGCAACTTCTTCGGAATGGTTGCGGAGAAGCATCTGGCCGCAGCTAGCAAGGCGGAAGACGAATCAGAGAAACTTCTGAAAGAGAAGGTTGCGGGATTCCCTGAGACGACACCATTGTACTACAAGGATGTCTACCAGCAGGAATTCGAGGCAAAGGTACTCGGTATCGTCGACAACAAGTACCTCGTGCTGGATCAGACCTGTTTCTATTCAGAAGGAGGAGGACAACTTGCGGATCACGGGATCATAGCTTCCGCCAATGGCTCGGCGAAAGTGGTTGACGTCCGACGCGTCGGAACCGTCTCACTGCATCAGATCGAAGGGCCGATGCCAAAAGAAGGCGAGGCTGTAAAGGGGAGGATCGACTGGGAACGCCGAACCGCTCTGATGCGTCATCACACGGCCACTCACATTGTGCTTGGGGCCGCTAGGAGAGTGCTCGGGCAACACGCTTGGCAATCAGGCGCTCAGAAAGGAGTCGACAGCGTTCGCTTGGACATCTCTCACTATGAAAGGATCACAGACGAGCAGGTCGCAGAGATCGAACGGCTCGCCTGTAACCTAGTCATGAAATGCGTCCCGGTCGAGGCCTCGTGGATGCCACGAGAGAAAGCCGAGGAGCTGTACGGTTTCATCCTCTACCAAGGCGGAGTAGTCCCAGGAAGAGAAATCCGAGTAATCAAGACCGGTGACTGGGACGTAGAAGCCTGCGGCGGAACCCACGTGAAGAACACAGGCGAGATCGGACTGATCAAGGTCCTCAAGAATGAGCGCGTCCAAGACGGCGTCGAACGCCTCATATTCGCAGCCGGATCAGCCGCACTCAAGGCCATTCAGGATCGACAGGCGATACTGGAGAGGAGTGCCGCAGCATTAGACGCCCCGCTGGAGAAAGTGGACGAATACGCGAAATCGATCAGCGAAGAGAAGGACCGCCTGACCAAGCGCCTTCAAGATGTCCGAGAACAGCTCGCAGCTGTCGAGTCAAAGGATCTTCTCTTGCATGCCGAGAAGGTTGGAAAGATCAAACTGGCAACGGCTCTGAAGAGAGTCGGCGAGGAAGAGGATGTCGTTGCATTGTCAAACCAGGTCGTGGAAGCTGATTCAAGTGCTGTGCTCGTTGTGGCTCTTGTTAAGGAGAGCGTCCGCATCTTTGTTGCCGCCGGGAAGAACGCGATCAAAGCAGGTATGCATGCGGGCAAAGTTGCTGGAGAGTTGGCGAAACTTGTGGGCGGGGGAGGCGGTGGGAAAGAGTACTTCGGTCAAGGAGGCGGAACCAAACTTGACAAGGCTGAAGCTGTTCTCACTAGCGCAAAGAAGGTCGTCCAATCACATCTGAAGAAGTGAGACTTTGGTCATCGACTGGAATGCCCTCCAAGAGAAATGGCAGAAGGAATGGGAGCAGGCACGGATCTTCGAAGCCGACCCCGATCCGACCAAGAAGAAGTTCTTCATCACAGTCGCCTACCCATACCCTAACTCCCCGCAACACATCGGACACGCCAGAACATACACGCTGACGGATGTGCATGCCAGATACCTGCGAATGAGGGGATACAACGTTCTGTTCCCGATGGCGTTCCACTACACCGGGACGCCGATCCTCGCGATGGCTGAGCGTATCGCCAAAGGGGACCCGGAACTGGTAGATGATTTCCTGCGCGTCTATCACGTGCCGAAAGAGAAGCTGAAGGATTTCGTCGAGCCGATCGAGATAGCCCGCTACTTCCACGAGGAATTGAAGCGTGGAATGAAGGAGATGGGCTTCTCAATCGATTGGCGCAGGGAGTTCACGACGATAGACCCAACATACAGTCGCTTCATCGAGTGGCAATTCCGGAAACTGCGAGAGAAAGGACTCATCACAAAGGGTAGTCACCCTGTGGGATGGTGCCCGAATGATGGTAACCCGGTGGGTCAACACGACACGGTTGGCGACGTTGAACCGGAGATCGGGCAGTATGTCCTACTGAAGTTCAAGATGGGAGACGCGTTCCTGCCGACGGCGACTCTGAGGCCGGAGACGATATTCGGTGTCACGAACATCTGGGTCAAACCTGAGATCGTCTACGTGAAAGCGAGAGTTGACGGTGAGGACTGGATAATCAGTGAGCCGTGTCTTCAGAAACTGGAGTATCAGAACCGCAAGGCAACCGTCGTCGAACGCATTCCGGGGTCAAAGCTTGTCGGAAAGACTGCGGCAAACCCCATGACCAGTGCGCCGGTGATAGTTCTGCCTGCGGAGTTTGTGGATCCCGAGAGTGCGACCGGCGTCGTGATGTCGGTTCCCGCTCATGCTCCGTATGACTATCAGGCGCTCATCGACCTTGAGCAGAACTCGGAACTCCTGAAGCGTCATGAGATTGAGAGGGAAGCAGTCGTGAAACTTACGCCGATTGGTGTGGTCACTCTTGACGGATTCTCAGATTTCCCCGCAGTCGATGTCGTGAAGAGACTCGGCATAACACAGCAGACTGACCCCAAGCTCGAAGAGGCTACCACTGAAGTCTACAGCAAAGAGTTCCATTCTGGGCGAATGAGAAACGATACCGGCGCGTACGCAGGACTCTCTGTGGCTCAAGCAAGGGACAGAGTACGGGATGACCTGATCGCCAAGGGAGGAGCCGATGTCATGTACGAAATCATCAACAGGCCAGTCACTTGCAGATGCGGCACGCAATGCGTCGTGAAGATGTTCGAGAATCAGTGGTTCATCAACTATGGCGATGCAGAATGGAAGGCGCTTGCGCGTGAATGCCTCAAATCAATGAGCATCCTGCCCGAAGAATTCCGTGTTGAGATCGACTATGCAATCGGGTGGTTGAGAGAGAAGGCTTGTGCAAGAAAGTTGGGGCTCGGCACCCACTTGCCATGGGATCCCGACTGGATAATCGAGAGTCTCTCCGACTCAGTAATCTACATGGCCTACTACACGCTCGCCAAACAGATCAGCAAACTGAGACTGAAGCCAGAGCAACTTCCAGACGAAGTGCTTGATTATCTGCTCCTTGGTCAGGGAGCCCCGGAACAGCTTGCGAAGTCTGCCGGCATCGAGAGTTCGAAGCTGAAAATGATGCATGACGAGTTCGCATACTTCTACCCAGTTGACTCAAGACATTCGGGTAGGGATCTGATACCAAATCATCTGACATTCTACATCTTCAACCACGCCGCCATATTCCCCCGAGAGAACTGGCCTCGCCAGATCGTCACGAACGGAAGCGTCCTCATGGAACACGCGAAGATGTCCAAATCCTTCGGCAACATCATCCCACTACGAGACGCAATTGCCCAACACGGCGCAGATGCTGTCAGACTGTCGACAGTTTCAGCCGCGGAGTTGATACAAGATGTGGAATTCAGTCATCAGGCCGCAGCTTCACTCAAGGAAAGAATCGAACGAATGTACGCCTCCGCCCAATCGATTATTGAAGGGCACGCTAACGGAGCCGGCAGTGCTCGTGGTGGTAACGAAGAGAAATGGATTCTGAGCAGACTTCAGAGCTGCATCCGGGACACGACGGCCGCGATGGACAAGTTGCGTGCAAGAGAGGCAGTTCATCATGCCCTCTACGAGCTTGAGCAGGGCCTCTCATGGTACGTGAGAAGAGCAGCCGCTCGGTCTGGAGTGAACGCCGATGTTGTCAGCAAGGTGCTTGACGTGCGTGTTCGACTGATGGCCCCGTTCACTCCATTCATCTCCGAAACGATTTGGAGCATGATGGGGAAGCAGGGATTCGTCTCAACCGCAGACTGGCCACAACCTGACATGGCGATGATCGATGAGCGAGCTGAAGAGATCGAGAATCTCATTCGAACAACCATGGAGGATGTAGCCCGCATCCTGAAGACGACCGGAATGAGTCCGAAGAAGCTCTACCTGTACACGGCGGCAGAATGGAAATGGCTACTGTATTTGAAGGCGCTCGAAATCGCGGCCAAGGGTCCGCTGGGGGTGCCAGACCTGATGAAGGCCGGATCATCCGACCCAACTCTGAGGGGAAAGATGAAAGAGATATCCAAACTCGCCCCTAGACTCGCAAAGGACATGCAAGCCACCGCCTCAGACATGCAGGAGAAGCGACGTAGGCTGGGAAGGATCAACGAGCGAGATGCACTAGAAAACGCTGTTGCATTCCTCGGCAAAGAGTTCAAGTGTGAAATCATCGTTTTCGACGAATCGGACGGCGGGAAGTATGATCCGAAAGGACGAGCCCAGACGGCTCAGCCATTCCGACCCGCGATCTACGTTGAATAGGATCAGAACGGTCCGCTCTGTCTCACACTCAAGAAGACGGACGCAAGAAAGTAGATATGAGCAAGTGCTTATTGTGCGCATAGCGGGCCCGTAGCTCAGCCCGGACAGCACCCACATACGGAAAGCAAATCAGGTGTCTAAAGCATCGGCCCTCTAAGCTTCCAGGGAACGAGGAAAGCCGAGGGTCGTGGGTTCAAACCCCACCGGGCCCGCCAAGTTTACTAGAAACCAGACGGCTCATTATCGTTGGCGATCGCGCGCTGCCTAGTACTATAGAATCCAATCAGGCGCACTAGCCGAATGGGACCGATTTGGGCAGCGGCAGAACAGTCGCGATGGCTCATTCGTCATAGTCCAGCCCGGATCGAAGGATTCTGAGGGTCAATGGAATCACATGAGAAACTGCGAGACTGACCTGCTCTAAGCAGGACTCCATAGGTTCTCTACACGGCCAATGAGGTGTGTGCAGGGCGAAGCAAACCAATAATGGGACTGTCGGTCACTCTGTCCAGCGGGGCCAGCCCTCAGCATTCTTTTCCTACAGGCGGTGCAACCTGTCCAAGATCACAGACGTCGTAGCTCTTCTCAAAGGCACCAGATCATCAGAAATGGTGGCCAGTCCTCCAACGAACTCGGAGGCGTCTTTTGCCGTTCTGTCAACATGCTTGCTTCTGTCGTAGAACCGTCGCCATTTCTCAGCGTTAGTCATAGGGATGCCCGACGCTCCAGCGACCTCTCTATCCAAGGAGCTGCCCTTTCGGTCGACGCCATTCCAATTGGTTGAAAGCTCAAGTGAATTGAATAAGTGTTTAAAGATCATCAACCTGGGGAAGACTGTCATGGCATTCTCGTATTCCGTCAGGGCTTTCGACAGGTTCAGTACCTGGGGTTCGATATTTCCGGGCAAACCGTGCCTGTTGAGCTTCTTGATCAGTTGGAAAACCTCTATCGCCTGTGTCTCGTCAATTTCTTCCGTGGTCACATCTGTTATGTGGACAACCTCTCTTACGATCGCATGTTCTCTTACAGTAATCTCAAGTCCTTGCGGTGTTTGCTGAACCTCAACAGGGCTTTCCGACGGCGTAACCCGCACTTCAGCTCCAGACAACTCTCCCCTTACGACAGAGACACACACTCGTTTCAGGTCAAGATTGAGTGCCAACACCAAGTCTCTGATCGCCTGTTCATTGTCTCTCTGGTCGAGGCTAGTCAAACCTATCGAACTAGCCACAGGCACTCTCAGCACGTACTCAGTTTGCGCATCGACATCTCGTTTTGTCAGAACGATTCTGTGCTTGGAACCGACTATGGTCAGATCAATATTGCAGCTTCTGTCCTCCGCGGGGGGATTCGTGAGATCGTGAACGAATACCGACGTTTCTATTGAGGATTGGTAGCTCAGATCCACGGTAGCCACAAACAGCATGTTCCCTTCGCTTATCTAAGAGATCTTTGCTCATGCGTATGTTGTCATTTGGGGGCCTCTTGGTTCTCCCCTCGTGATTCTTGGACCTGGCTAACTCATATAACCGAAGGATGGCTGCTCAAAGAGCGGTCGTTTTGGTCATCGCATACTCATCTCATGCCAAGCAGAAACTACTCATACGGCGAATAAGTCGGGAAGATGTCGAAAGCGTCATTGCACATCCGGCGGAACTGTTCGAGGACACAGAACATGGCTGTGAAGTCTCAGTTGGAAGGACAGACGGCAAGGTGCTCGTCGCAGTGTATCAGAAGCTTGACAAAGACATCAAAGTTATTACTGTCTATCATACTCGAAAGCTTGACAAGTTGGTCTCGGCAAAGCTTCAACGAGGTGCTTGGAGGAGAATTCGATGAAGGTTCACTACGACAAGGAGCACGATATCCTATACCTGGCCTTCAAAGATGGACCAAGCCATGAGATTATCGAGTCGTCTCGCAACGTTATACTGGAGCTCGATGAAAAGAAAGAGATTATGGGCTTAGAGATCTGGAATGCCAAGAAGATAGGCCTCCTTGAGCAGGTTGCCAAGATCGCTGCAAGTTCCTAGCCGAATCTTGCTGTGCAATACGGTCGCCTTTCCGAGTGAAGCCCAAAGCCGAGCTCTTCGATGAATACTCCCATTTCCTGTAGCCTTGGCACGACACTTGACAAAACGTTCCTTCAGATATATGCGACGAAGGATCGTCATGATCTATGCGAAGTTGGCAGTCCAAGATCACAGCCCTGTCTACGCCGGGCCTCATGACCAGAGACAAACTTACCCGGAATCAGCCCCCAAGAACTCTTCGACTGCGTCAGGGCACGCTCGCGACCTAATGGGACCATCGGCGGACATTTCGCGGAGTCTTGGCGTACTCGTCAGCAGGGATTTCGTTGGTTCAAAACGTGAAACGTCACCTAACCGGTCCCGCCACAAAATTACCCAATCCTTTTCTCACCTCCGAGAACTTCATACGCTTTCATGTCGACTCCTTAGCGTTTCAGGAATCGTAGACTATTCATGATACGGTCCTAGTGGACTTGATTCACAAAACGGGTCGTCTCTCTCCTATCTCTCGCTATTGTGTCGAGTGCCTAGCCACTCACTGCGACGCGCTAGAATGTACTTTCTCAGCTGAGACGTTCTCAGAAGGGTAGCCTGGCCTGCTAGAACGTGCAAGGTTACCTCCTGACCCGTTAACCCATTCCATCATTCTTCTGCCCTTACCATTCTTTGTTCTATACGCGTACGCGAGGTTATCACGTAATCCGAAATCCAACGAGCACGTTCAGTCTGTGCTTGAGGCGGAGCTAGACGAGTTGTACGGTCTAAGCTCTCCTAGCAATACTACATGGAGCAGCCACAGATTCTTTCTCTAGTCTGCCCTCGAGTGCTTCGACCCACTTGAATCCTACCTCTGCTGCCAGCATCTGCTTAACCCGGGCAATCATTACATTCGAGCCAGTCTTCTTTGTAGATATGAAGTTCAAGATGGGATACTCAGCAACAGCGATATGGAACTGGCTCTTCTCTTCTCGACAGGAAGAATACTCCTATCAAGAGGAGAGACATTCCAACGATTTGAATCTGAGTGACCAGCTCACCCAAGACAAGAAAGCCGAGAACTGCGGCGAAGAGGGGCGTTGAGAGTTCGAGAGCTGATACTTCTGCAGCCTTGTTCCGCTTCAGCCCCTCAAAGTAAAGAATCGTGCCGATGCCAACCACAATACCAATCATGAGTTGATACATGTTCACTGCCGCAAATCCTGAAGAGGACATAAGGTAAGCTGCGAATACGAGAGATGCGAACAGGAAGCGATAGAACGTTACGACGCCTGCGTTCATTTCTCTCAGATACTTCCTGAACGCGATAGTGGTTGTTGACCATGCGACAGTTGCTGAAAGCACAACCAAGTCACCGTACGTTCCCAGCCTGAACGTCAGCAAGTTCTCTAAGCTTCGAGTTGCTATGAGAATCCCCGCTGTCATCATAACTACAATCCCTAGGTAATCAAACTTGGTCAGCCTCTCTTCTCTGAGAACCAAGAACCCCATCATTACGATGAAGATGGGTTGCATGTTACCGATCAGCACAGCATTAACTACAGGGATTCGGGTCAAAGCGAAGAAGTATGCGATATCGCCGAAGACATTTGCAGCAAATGCAACATACACGAGCGCCGACAGTTGTCGTTTGTCGATCCTGAGATTCCCTCTGTTCGTCATCACAACATAGACCAACGCCGTAAGAGTGACGAGGATCGCTCTCACGGCAAGAGTATGCTCAAAATCTGAGTTCTGATACGAAAGCTTCGCAAGCACGGGCTCCAAAGCCCACAGAAGACTCGCGAGAAGCACAGACAGAATCCCGATGGATCTAGCGTTCATGGAAGTAGTCGAAGGCTCGTATCCGTCACACGCGACTCAAGCACAAAAATCTTGACTGCGAACATCTAGAGAAGCTCAATGTGCTGCTGGCCTTTTCGACACGCACCCACAAATCAGGCCAGGATCATCCTAGTCTTTAGAGACACATCATGACTGCTTAAGGGTCATCCGTTGACTGAGAACAAGGCAGGAGAGAGGGAGAATCCGTCACAGCTCGTCTGTAGTTTCTCCTGGGACTCAGTTGCGGCCAGCACCGCCTCCTTCTTTTCACCTCGGCGAGGCCGACATGGTTCGCACGGACTCTGACGAAGCCTGCACTTGCTGTGGAAATGAACTCGTTGACGGGCGCTGTCTAAGGTGTGGAACCTGTGAACTATGCGAAACCCAGACACGACGCTTCCTAGCGACCACAACGACAGTGCCGACGCAGCCGACAAAGCCAATAACCGCAAGCCACGGCGAGAGCACCGCAAGCGTGTTCAAGCATTCTCTACTGCTTTTCTTGATGCCCTCCGAGTAGTCCTCTGCGGGTCTCTCTGGGTTGTGAGATGCATGAGATTGAAAGACTACCTGAGAGCGCGCTGCTGGATGTGATGGACCTCTTCAGCTAGCCAACGTGAGCACTGGACACGTTACTATGAAGGTCGGTTCGGAGCCTACACTAGATTGCTCAAGAGTGATTCAGCCCTAGCGTTGTAACGAAGCTATGATTCCTTCCAGTGATCATCGATCCTCGTAGAATTGTTGGAGACGCGGGTCCTCGCAAATCAGAATCCCGTTCTACAACGAAAATGTGCGGGCTCGCGGATATCCCTAACCCGCTGCCAGACCGAATTCCTCCATAGATCCCCAAAACCTCTAAACCAGACCGAGTCAGACCTAACCTAAGAAGAAGAGATGAGTCGAAATGGCCTGTACTAGAAAAGTCAAGAAAATAGTGAAAAGCAGAGGCACCCTTGAAGGCGCTGGCGTGCGCTTGAAGAGAGCCTTCGGCCACTACCACGTCCCACAGTTAGATCCATTCCTGCTGCTCGATGATTTCCATTCAAACAATCCCGACGACTATCTCAAAGGTTTCCCTTGGCACCCTCATCGGGGAATCGAGACCATAACATACGTTCTGCACGGCGAAGTCGAGCACGGCGACAGCATGGGCAATAGAGGAGTCATTCGTTCCGGCGACGTGCAGTGGATGACCGCTGGCAGTGGCATAATCCACCAAGAGATGCCCAAAGGGCAGAAAGACGGGCTGATGTGGGGTTTCCAGCTTTGGGCCAATCTCCCGGCTTCCCATAAGATGATGGATCCTCGCTATCGGGAGGTCAAGAGTGAGCAAACCCCAGAAATCAGCGTGGAGGGCGGCGCGAAGGCGAGAGTCATTTGCGGTGAACTAAACGGTGTCAAAGGGCCGGTCCGCGATATCGTCACCGATCCGGAGTATCTGGATGTTAGAGTTCCTCCCAGATCAAAATTTCTGCACAACGTGAAACTTGGACACACAGTCTTCGCGTATGTGATTGAAGGAAAGGGATACTTCGATCAAGGACGGGACCCTTATGCTTACGAGATGGAAGGCGCCAACTACTTTGATTTCGAACGGAACTGCTTGATCGGTCCTGAAAGTCTGATTATGTTCGATGATGGTGATCAGTTGACGTTTGCGACCGCTGATGACGCGGTAAGGTTCCTGCTAGTGTCCGGAAAACCCATCCGTGAGCCGGTAGCATGGTACGGTCCCATAGTAATGAATACGCAAGATGAACTGAGAACAGCGTTCGAAGAATACCGAAACGGAACTTTCATCAAGCACAAGAAAGTCAAGACTTGAACCTGACAGATTTCAAACCTAGTCGCCTGCACCAACAAACCCGCGCACAGAAGGACCAAACAGAAGAATGGCGAACAGAAAAGAGTCATGCCACTCCCCCCTTATAACCGGGCTCGCTCTCCACCCCAGAACATCCGCGGACTTTTCGCGTAGTTCTTGTCCGCTCCGGATTTCGTTGGTTCAAAACGTGAAATGTCACCTAACCGGGCCCACCGCACAATTCATGCTCCCGCAGAAGCGCTCAGTTGAGCGCCCAAATTGCCGTGTTTAGCCGTCGTACGTCTGCAGGAAGCTTATCGGGTGAGCCAACGTCGTTGGGACCATCAGTGTTTCTGAAAGGAGGGCGAAACCCATGTCTGAAACCATCGCGTATTGCGGATTGGACTGTAGAAAATGCGACGCATTCACTGCAACTCAAGCGGAAGACTCCGAACGAAAAGCGGAGATAGCCAAGCGATGGACTGAAGGACTAGGTGTCGAGTTCAAACCAGAAGACATCGACTGTATGGGATGCATGTCTGACAAGATCTCGGGATGGTGCACCAAGATCTGCAAGATACGACCCTGCGCGGAGGTCAGAAAAGTGAAAACCTGTGCGCACTGTGAAGATTATCTATGCGAGAAATTGAGAGAATTCCTGTCGAACGAGCCCAAAGCGGCAAAGATTCTCGAAGAAATCCGGAAAACAGTTGCAGTCTAATGGGAAACTCCTTCCCCGAAGAGCACACCGAGATTGCGTCCCAACATCTCCGAGTATTCAAGCATGTCAAGCCGCTCCAATTTCCTCGCTGTCTCTGAGGGGAGGCGATCGGGCGGAGTTGAGTTGAGGATGAGGGTGGTCTCTTCCTCAGAGAACGTACTGTTACCCTCAACCCAATCAAGAAAGGGAGTATCCTCCGGGCATACTCTCTGGCAACGGAGACATCCGACTAGGCAGTTATGCCAAGAAGGATCTATCCAGGCCGGGAACTCGGCGAGCCGTTCGTTGTGGAATGTGATGCACCGTTCGGCTCGGATGAGAAAGCGGTCGGTGGTTATCGCCCCTGTTGGGCAACTGTGAAGGCAGGCTCGACAATCCTGGCACCTTTCCATCACCTGTGGCTCTCTCCAATTATCGTCTGAACAAGGAAGGTCGGTGTAGAAGGCCACAAGTCGATGAAAACTTCCCATGCCTGGAGCATAGCATATGTTGTTTCTTCCGTACTCTCCCAGTCCACTGCAGACCGCTAGCAGTTTCAGGGGCAAAGTAGCCCGTGCCGCGTGACTTTTTGCGGCATTGAGAGTAGAAGAGAGAATGTCTTCGACCGTCTTGTCCGTTTCATTTAGGTAGGTAGGCGGAATTATGACGGAATGAGGTTTCCCGTGACAAGAGAAGACGACCCTGATCTGAGGGTGCGGGGCCGCCACGACAATGAGCGATTTGGCGTCCGGCAGAATGTCCGGAGGTTTGAATGAGAAGTAGGTGAGGCGTTCTCGATAGAATTCCTCATCGAGCAGACCGCAGGCGAGATTTCTCTCAATTCCTTCCTGCAAGTCACGGACATGATCAACGGATACGGTCCGGCTCCTGTATCCCTTCTCCTGCAGTTTGGAACGTAGGTCTTGCATTAGCCGCTCTTCGTTCATTCTGATCCTCTTCCCCGCTCCCCTTCATCCGGGGCATTTGGGCAATTTCGGTCACTGCAATTGTGATAACGATTTGCCCGTCGTGCGCTGGCGGCGACCAACAGCTGTTGTCGAATCCGTGTTGGATAGCTCAATAGCACACTAGGGATCAGCTCAGCCTGATTACGTGCTCGCCGTCTCATCTTGCCACCGACAACTTGGCAATGGATGCAGCATAGGCACTGCGTTCCATTAGCATACCACGGAATTGCTTCTCCTCGCGCATCGAGAACCATTTCCTCGTTGGATTTGCATCTCGAATTCGGAACTGTTGCAGGTTCCTATCGAACCTCACAACCAGACACGCGCTCGCAGTCCAACCGTCCTTGGGCAGCCTAAGCAGCACCAATATCCTTGACATGAAGTTCAATCATGTCGCCTCCAAACCCACATAATGCAAGCGTCACGGTAGTGCTTTCTACCGTCCGAAGACGGCGATTTCGAGCCGCCATATGCTGGCGTGTGATAATGGGCGTACGACGGTACATTGCTTATAGCCGAAGCCCGCTGCGTGTCATATGAGGCTCCCACATGTTCGAGGTCTCTTTCAGGGCAAGGCACGAATGCCCATATGTGCAATTCTCGATGAAGCATCCTGTAGTTAGAATACTCGAGTGGTGTAATTACAGGATAGATGTACTGGAGATCGCCTGTCCGGATATCGAGACCTTCAGCAGCATCGGGGCTGACTTGCAGAATCTACTCTCTTGGAAGGGCGGCAAGGTTCTCAGGAAGAGTTTCTTCGAAAGGAACCTCCAGGTGATAGTGAAGACCTGTCGTGACAGCAAGATCAAGACGAGCATATCAGGCGTAGTCGAGGAGAACTCCTGCTTCGAGATACCGCCTACTGTATATCACAATGGTTGGGAGGAGCGTAGAATCATCGGTTTCAGGGAATCCGACTACAAGAAGCTCTTTCGTGCCCTCAATGATCTGGGGCCGGTTGAGATACTACAGAAGAAGGCCATCGCCGAAAGGAGCATCCGCGACACCTTCACTATCTCCCTCAATAGCGTATTCGCGACGCTCACTGACAAACAGCTCGACGCCCTTGAGGCCGCAGTTGAGTATGGCTACTATCAGGTTCCAAAGAAGACGACGACCGAAGAGATCGCGCGAAAGCACAAGGTCCCTAGGACAACGTACGAGGAACACGTGAGAAAGGCAGAGAGCAAGATCTTCCGAGCCATGGCGCCATACATTAGGCTGTACGCCTCTACCCCTCAGCGGCTCGGCAGACTTGCCCCCGAAATTGCCGCGAAATGACAGGGAATCTCGTTCTCTGAGGCGCACAGATGAGAATTGCCTGTTGCGGGGCGGCGCGTCATGCAACCCATGTTGCGTTAGACGGTTGCCATTCTATACTTGTCAGTGATCGCCGATTTCTCGCTTGAAAGCCTCGGCGAGGTCTCTTCCCCAATTGCCTACGGGTTCGAGCCTTCCGTCGAAGAACCTGAGCACTGGCGGCTCAAACACGAATCTCAGCCCCTTCACCAGTTCCCGATGCTTGTACAGCCAGTTTATTCTGTCAACAGCATACTCAATGTGCGATATTGTGTAGACTCTCCGTGGAAGCGCGATCCTTGTCAGTTCTATGTCGGCCAACGCTTCCTTGCCTTCCTTGTCTCTATCCATGGAGACAGTTCCTCTCTCCATGCTTCTTATCCCGGATGATATGTAGAGGGCAGCCGCCAGTGATCCAGCCGGATACTGGGATTGAGGAACGTTCGGAAGGAATCTCATAGCGTCCAGGTGACAGGCCAGTCCGCCTGGCGGTGTAACAACCGGGATTCCAGTCTCGACTAGCTTTCCAACAAAGTACTTTATCTGCTCCACGGAGGAACCTGCGACGGCAGGATCCACCATTTCTCTCATTCCGACTGCCATGGCGCCGACCTCTCTCATCGACATGCCTCCGTATGTGTAGAAACCCTCGTAGACTGGAAGCCATGGCCTGATCTTGTCGAACAGTTCCTTGTTGTTTGTCGCTATCAGACCTCCTCTAACAGAAGTATTCTTCCTTCCGCTCATGTAGTACAGGTCGACAAGGCCACATATCTCTCGAACTATCTCTGCGACGCTCTTGTTCTCGTATCCTTTCTCCCGCTGCTTGATCAGGTATGCATTTTCGCAAATGAGGCTTCCGTCCAAAACGAGAATCAGACCATGCTTGTCGCAGATCTTTCTAATCTCTTTCAGATTTGCCATGGAGAATGGCTGGCCGCCGATGAGGTTTGTTGTTGCTTCCATTCGGACAAATGGGACCTTTTCTTTGCCGTACTTCTCGATTACTTTCCTGAGTTTCTCAGGGTCCATGTTTCCCTTGAATGGATTGGAACTCTCGGTTTTCAACGCCTCGTCGTAGTAGATCTCGAGGCATGATGCTCCTATCAGTTCAATGTGCGCTTTGGTGGTTGTGAAATGGTAATTCGTTGGAATGGCGTCGCCTGGTTTGGCGAAAACCTTCGCCAGCAGATGCTCGGCGGCTCTTCCCTGATGCACGTTCATGACGTGTTTGTAGCCTAGCACGTCTTCCACGGCTTTCGCAAAATCATAGAACGTCATGCTGCCTGCATAGGCATCGTCCGCATTCATGAAGCCAGCAAACTGGTTATCGCTCATCGCATTCACACCGCTGTCCGTGAGCATGTCCAGAAAGATGTCTTTGGTCTTGAGCAGGAAGGTGTTGTATCCTGCCTCAGCTATCGCTCTAAGGCGCTCTTCCACCGGAACTAGCGAGATTCTCTGCACCATTCGTGCCTTGTGCATCTCGATCGGAATTTCTCTCCCTGATGAAAGCTTGATCGACATCAGTCCACACCAGAAACAATCGTGGTTGCGGGCATATGCACTAATATCTCTTTCGACAAGTCAGGCTCATGATTTCGCCCATTTCTTTAGGAATTCCCTTGCGTTCTTCCTGTTTTTCGGACTCTTGCTCTTCAACTGTCCGTTGACGAACTCCAGAATCCTCTCCTTGTCCTGGGCTCGGTCAAAGTACTCGCTGAACGCCACTATCGCTTCGCTTTTGACTAGTTCTCTGCGGTCCGGTTTATGGTGAGTCTTGTCTATGCTCAGCAACTTCTCCGTTATCTTGGCTTCAAGCGCCGGTTTTGCCTTGGCAATCTTTCCAGAGTTGCGCGCGACATGGGCAGCTGGAATCACGCTTCTGTCATCCAACATGCTGTAGTACTTATCGAAAATCTTCTCGAACTTGCAGTCTGTATCAACAGCTGTGAGACTCGCGATTAGGTAGCTGGCAATATACTTCGAATGAGTGCTATCGCTGTCAATCAACTGCACGAAGTAGTCCCAGTAAGGGTACAGAAGCTCTGGGCGCTCCTCACTGACGAACATTAGGGCCTTGAAGCGGGTATACCGCGTCTCATCTTTCTTGGATAGGATTCCTTGCAGCAATTCGGCAAGCAGTTTCTCGTCCTCAAGAGCTCTCTTGGCGAGTCTCTTGGCATTGGCTTCCCACTTGTCTATCAGTCTGTCCATGTCTAATCGGCTAATGTCTGCATGGCTCTTGGCATTTGAGATCTATGGGCGCTTCGCGGGCTGTTGACGCGTGCTCTGTTCGTGGGGATCGCGCTGGGTCAGAGCGAAGTGTCGGCTGACCAGGCTCTCTCATCATGTCTGGCCCGTTGGATCATCAATCTAGCATGGTGTAGGCCATGTGCAAGGAATCTTTCCCCTTGTTCATAGGCTCTCTGTAGAATCGCGTCTCGTGCCAAGAAAGCTTCCTTCATTTCATGTAATTCGCTCTTCGGAGAGAAGAAGATGTACAATGGAACACCAATAGCCAGTAGCACCGAGGAGGTGAGGATCTGCGGCTTGCCAACTTGCGTCATCAGCAGGAATGAGAATAAAATGCCTAACGATGGAATCAACAATCCTCGCTTTGATCCGCCATAGTGTCTTTGATGCTTTCTTTCGAGCAAGATTGCAGAGACACAAGTCAAGAGATATGCGAATGAGAGAAGCAGGACGGAGCTGTTGATCAACGCTGACAATGTACCGAAGACGCTTGCGACAAATGCTGTTGAACAGATCAGAGCCAACCCAATGTATGGCGTGTGGTAAGACCTGTGCAACTTGCTGAACAGCCGAGGAAGTAGACCATCGAGAGACATGGCAAAGGCCAGACGAGATGTCCCTATGGTTCCTGACTCGTCTGCACCCATGATCGAGACTAACGCACCTATGCCCACCACCAAGCTTCCGATCTGTGACAGACCTGGAGAAAGACCAAAGATGTTCGCGGCCGCTACAGTCAGCGGTGCAGGTGAAGCCGCGAGTGTCGCCTCGTCCACAACGCCGATTATCACGAAGTTCGTGGTGAGGTAGAAGCTCGTGACTATCAACATGCCCACGGCGATGGCTCTGGGGATCGTCCGTCTGGGGTTCTGAATCTCATCAGCTGGCAGTGTGGAGAGCTCGAAGCCGGCATAAGCCCAGAAGATTAGCACCAACGCTTGTCCTGCGTCTTGCAGATCGCCCTTGGCGAAAGGTTGGAAGTTGGAAGAGACGAGTCCAGGATGCAGTCCCATGAACAATAGCCCCGACGCCATGAGGAGGAGCAGCGGAGCCAGTTTCCCTACTGTGAGGATGTCGTTGAACTTGCCCGCGGATCTCACTCCGTACGCGTTCGTCACGAAGATGATCGAGATGAATGTTCCCTTCAAAAGGATCTGAGAGAACTGGTCAAGATTCGGAAAGAATGACAAGAAGTACTGAGTGAAAGCGACAGGGAAAACCGCAAGAGAGAACCATTCTGCCAGCAGGAGTGCCCAGCCCACGATGAACCCAGCGAATGGTCCGACTGCTTCTTTCGTGTAGACATATGGCCCGCCTACTTTCGGTAAAATGGTTACACAGTAGGAGAAAGAGAGGGCAATCACAATCGCAATCACGCCTGCGATAATCCAGAGAACAAGAGAGGCTGGTCCCACAAGTCTTGCGCCGAGGGCTGCGGCTATGTAGATGTCAGCTCCAATAATCGAGCCAACAACAAGATTCGTCACGTCGAAAGTGCTCAGCCGCCGTGCCAAGCTCACTTTCTTGGTCAAATCCGTTCACTCGACGCACTTCGGGAGGCTTCTGGCTAATCATCAACCGCTACTAAAACCTTGGACCTTCAGTACGCAACGGAAGAACCCTCACGCGCTCGCACGACAGCAGGCTAGATACTCGTGGGGATCTTGGTGCGCGACAATGAGACGACTGACGGACAGACGTTCCTCGAGTTCTGAGGTTCGACGTATTCTGACTAGTCTCAAAATGAAGCCGGAAGCAGTACGATCGGCGGATTGC
>JBAVVE010000298.1:0-12742 GCA_049697135.1 Bathyarchaeia archaeon
CAACGCCCTGGGAAGCGCACGAAATCACGCAGAAACACTACCTGATTCAGACACGACCGGCTGACGCCGAAGACATCCACCTTGGGCTACTATAGCCTTCGCTCCTTCAACAACCTTTCAAGAAGCACTGGCAAGTCCTCACGGTTCTTCGCGGCCTGATCATCTAGGCTGACTTGCTGCTCTCGGGTAAGCAGCTGCCAGGAGTGAGCGATCTCGTCACTAGTCTCGTACGTGTGAGTCCCACCCGGTCCTCTATTGTGCCGGCGAACGATCGCACTGATCCTTGCCATAAGCGAAGATAGTTCGGCGACGCTCAATAAGGTCTCGGTTGGGATTGCCGAGTACTTCGTTCTGTTCCCCTCTGATCATGAAACGCCTCAGAATAGCCAGCGTATCTTCCACTGACGGAGCTTGACAGTTTTTTTCTGCAACCCATCGAGAATGAGTCCATTTTGAAGTGATTGGCTGGCGAAAACGAGACGTTTGGTCTCTTCCTTATAGCTAGCAACACAGCTAGTGATCATGAAGTACGTACTGATGACACTTCCAGCAACATGTAAGAAATGTGGCGGCCCTGTCTTCTCGATGGGATTGCTTTCTGAGAGCGGCCTTTGCGTGGGCTGTGCCAGAGTGGAAGCCGCCAAGAAAATGAGCCTCACGCTAGAGTGAATGTTCTGCAATAAAAGTTCGTGCCGAATTTGAGAGCGCTTCTCGTGGAGTGTATTCTTCCCCGCAGCAAACCGCGAATACATGAAGTGAACGACATAGCGAAAGCTGCTGGCTACAATGTGGTCGGCGAAGTTGTACAGCATCGGGACTCGGTAGATTCCGCCTATTGCGTAGGCAAAGGAAAAATCGATGAGATCGAGAAGACCATCATAGCAGACTCAATCGAAGCAATAATATTCACCCGGCAACTTTCCGCAGGCCAAGTATTCCGAATCAAGAAGAAACTCGGCGATGTTCGCGTTCTCGACAGAAACTTACTCATCCTAGAAGTCTTCGAGAAACGTTGCGCTACAACAGAGGCCAGACTCCAGATCGCATTGGCTAAACTGCGTTACACCTTCTCCTGGGGCAGAGAATCAATCCGAATGCATGGCATTGCGAGTGAACAGATGGGAAGGGGAGGGCCAGGCCAGTATCCATACGAAGTCTATGAAGCGATGTCGCGGAAACGCATAAGCAAGATCGAAGGGGAGCTCCGTGACATTAGATCGAAGAGCAGTCGTCTTCGTGAACGTCGAGGAAAGGCTGGTTTTCGAATCGTGGCGTTGACAGGCTATACCCAAAGCGGTAAGACTACACTGTTCAACAGGCTCGCGTCGGAATCGAAGGAAATAGGTTTGGGCCCCTTCACGACGCTCTCCACATTTGCACGGAAAGTCTCCACACAAGCGACAGGGGATTCTTCAGATTCCTTCATCATGATTGATTCTATCGGATTCATTGAAGACCTTAGCCCCCTGCTGCTAAACGCTTTCCACACCACCTTGAATGAACTGGCAAATTCTGACCTTGTCCTCCTCTTTGTAGACGGTAGCGATGACATAGAGACAGTTACTCGAAAGATCGCGGCCTCTCACGAGATCATGAATAAGGAGATCCATGGCGTTCCCGTTCTGATTTGCATTAACAAAGTGGACCTTGCGACCCGTGAACATTTAGACCAGGTGTTCGCGGAGACTCGCAAGATATTCGAGGGAGACGAAATACTCGAAATAAGCTCGAAGACAGGAGCTAACCTACCAAACCTGCTCCGGAAGATCTCTGAGAAGCTAATGCCTGCGGTTTCAGCAAGCGTTGTACAGTCGTTGTAGTTCTGGTAGCAACGTGACGTATGCCTCCGTCTGTTTCTGATACGAGGTCCCGGTAGGGTGACCTGCGCGCCCTGTAGTTGAACCACAGTGATAATCCCTCTATGGTCGATCGAAGAATGCGAGAGAAGAATGGTTGGCGCCTCCTCACGTACGCTTGCGCCGGAAACGCCGCACTCGCTTTGGGCACTAGTCACTACTTGCTTTTTGAAAGAGGATAGCTTGTTGCCACTTTAGTCTTGGACTTTGTTTCTCTCAGTTCATTGCTTCTCTTCCGAATGGCTGCACTGATCTGTCTGTGCGCATCTTTGACTTTGCGAGCCCACATGGTGCTGATCAGTCTCTCGAAGAGGAGATTGTCCGCCTCCTTAACTTCATCCAGCTCGCTGTTGTTTCTGGCGTTCTTGGCGCATGTGTTCAGATAACCATAGGCTGTTTCGACCTGCTTTCCTGTCGGTCGTCCAGACCGCATAACCACTGAGACAGGATCAAGTCTTTGTCGAGCTTGATGGCTTTGAGAATCCTGTACAAGCCTGTATTCAGGGGATCGACGTTTCTTTGGCATCTCCCGATTCCAATTCATGAATGCGGCAAGGCGGGTAATAAGACCAACACGCAACACAGCGAGCGACGAGACGAAGGCGAGGAGCGAGAGGGAAAGCAAGGAGATGGTTCAGATTACAAGTCCCGACACAGATGCGTTGATCGAGAAGATTTGTCCGCACGCAAACGCGACCGCAAGTGGAAGGAGGAGTGGACTGGCATAAGAACAGGAGAGTCGAGGCCACGAACTCACGGAGTCAAGGGAGAAGAGAAGGGAAGAAAGGGAAAGTTTCAACTCCGGGGGATGGGAAGCGGAGCAAGGAGCCGAAGTCGATGGAAGCCAAGGCAGAACAGACAGAGGAGAACGGCTCACCAAAGGTAAGAGACGTACCACTCGAATTAGGCTCAGCGTTAGGTTTTGCACACCGAAAGAACGGTCTAGACAAACACAATAGCCAACTCAGTCTCGTGTTCGTCTTTGTTGTCGAGGTCGGCCCCTTGCTCGTCTGCTCTTCTGCGTCTCTCTTCGCAGTTTTCTCAGTCTCCTTGTTCTCATTGACGTGACGGGATCCCACCTCCTTCACTTTGTCTTGTTCTGTTCGTAACTCTCCAATCCAGTTCAATTCTTTGAGAAGCGATAGGTCCGTCTCGATCTGCGGTAGGTAGGTCTTTCCGCGGCGGCCTCATTTCCATCAGTCGCGATTAACTAGGTTCTGAGGTTTCGTCGTCTCTGCCAAGAATCGACCTCGTCTCTATGTTCATCTCCGTCGTCGTTTCCGTTCTCTTCGTTGTCTCCGGCATGTTGATCGGGTTCGTGTTCTCCTTCCTTCATCGTGTTCCCCTTCCTCTCCCGTCCGTGTATCTCATATCCGCACCGAGAGCATTTGTAGTAGTTCTCGTAGTGGCTGAACTGTTTGTTTGTTTTTTCTCCAGCCTGGAAATAGGGTCGGGCAAAAGCGAGCATGAGCCCCTCGCCGCATTTGGGACAAGGAATGGGGCCCGTCATCTCTATCTTGTGTTCGGACATGACCCTGCACCTCACGCGATAATTCTAGTTCAGGGCCTCGATATAATGGGGTATGATTAGGCGCCGTGCGCATCAGGTTCAAAGTCATACTTCTTCAGTTTGCCACAAAGCCACATGATCACGAGCCTCGTCTTCGTTCTTTTTCGTGTGTGCGGAACAAGAGATCTCTAGCTGCATGCCCGGAATAGACAACAGAGGGAAAGAGGGGTCGTCTGGGGATTCCTCCCCGAACACATTCGTTCCGTCGTGGTTTTTGATTGATTTTATGTGTGTGGGCCCGTTGGTGCGGGCGTCTTGATTTGAACTCTTGGATTTTTGTGTGGGAGGAGGGATTCCCATAAGATCACAGGGGATCATGCGTGAATTGGCCGTTTCTTTCTAGATCTAGAAAGTGAATCAAATCGTCTAGTGGCTATGACATTCACGCGTGTACTATGAACAATGGGCTGTCAAGCTTCGGTTGATATGTCGGTTGTGTGCGTTATCTTCTGGTTAGTGAGGAATGCCTTCCATGAGTCTTCGTTATGAGACGAAGGAGCTGTCGCCTTCGACTTGGGTTGATTTCGAGAGACTTTTCGAGAAGCATGGTGGCGTGCAAGGTGGTTGCTGGTGCATGTTCTACCACGTCGCAAGAGGTTGGAGAGGCAGGAGCCGCGGGCAGAACAAAGCGGAAAAGCACGCCCTGGTGAGGGATGGGAAAGCACATGGCGTTCTCGTCTATCATGGTGGGAGACCTGTGGGGTGGTGCCAGTTCGGTCCAAGCAGAGAGCTGCCACGCATCGACAACATGAAGGACTACAAGCCCTCGCATCAGGGTGACCTCTGGAGGATAACCTGTTTCTTCACCGACCGCGACTACAGAAAGAAAGGCGTGGCAACAGTGGCCTTGAAGGGCGCTCTTGATTACATGAGAGAGCACGGCGCCGAAGTGGTTGAAGCCTACCCGGTGGATCCCAGGAGGAGGCATTCTTCAAATATGCTCTGGAACGGGACTCCAGACCTCTTCGACTCCGCGGGATTCGCCAACATATGCAAGCTGGGCAGGGAAAGGTGGGTCTTCAAGAAGATCTTGTAGGGTAATGTCTTGAGATTACATTTCAGCGAGTGTTGTTATCTTCGGACAATATGGATGCGAAGCGGGGTCTGTAGCTGTGCAATTCGTTATCGAAGCATATGCTCAAAGGTGGTATCCAGTATTTGACCGGGTTTCAATGAATATCAGCTCGACGGCATGAACCTGTGAATCGTAGGGGCTTTCTGGTTGATCTACAAAGGAGGCCTTGGAAGCCCTAAACAGAATCGGCTTGACCCTCCCGATGGACGAAGAAACGATCGCAAAGTACGCCAGCCTATCGAGCAAGGTGAAATCAATCTACCATTGCTGTACTCCGGACCTTTCAGAGAAGATCTCGCAACTGGAAGGCCTAGATTTCTTTACCAGGCAAGATGCGATCGAAATTGCGAGCAACATTTCCATGAACGACAAGCAGTTCGAGGAATTGCAGACACTTCAGAGAGAAGCGAGGGGACTTCTGAAGCCAAAACTGGCCAAGCCGGTCCAAGCATCGGCAAAGTGACATTACAGCGTAGGCCTCCGGGAATTCGAATCCCCTCCCGCACGATTCCTGCGCAAAGAATATTGGCAGAACACTTCGTAGATGTGAGGACGCAAGTTGAAACTCAACAATGTCGCAGTTGTCTATGTTCTCGCCGCGATGGCAAGGCTTCTGTGGACCCTCGAAGGAACGGTGGCGCACTATTCGGTTCATTCTGATATCCCAATCTCGTACTACTTGAGTGCTGGAGTTGGCATAGTAATCGCCATAGCACTCATACTTCCTCTTTCGAAGAGACTCGCAATCTTCTTCGCAGCCATCAGTGCTGTGAGCGGAATCGTCGGATTCGCAGTGATGAGTTGGATCTTCGTGACCGAGGGCGAGGCAAATCCTGTTACAGCACCTCTTGTGGGAGCAATCGCATTCTCCGCTCTCCTGTACCTGAGACCGAGACTAAGGTAAGCATCAACAGGTGCGCGGCTTCAGGGTTCGAAACCGTCAGGTGTGTCTCATTCCTTTGCGATATGTCACATTTCGCTGGAAGAGAGCCTTTTCGACAGTCCTCGCGTCGAGGCCATGCATTCTCGCGATGAGTCGAACCTTTTGGAGAAACTTCAGGAGGTACTTTGGTCCCTGAAATAGACTCTGGGGTTCTTTTCCAAACAACTCGCGCCATGCATGGATATCAAGCACGGCGTAATCTGCTGGATCATAGAAAGTCAGGATCACACTTGCCATTGCTGGTCCTATGCCTGGCAGTCCAAGCAATTCTGAGATTTTGGTCTTATCGGAGTCTGCATCCAGAGCCCGACGGAAGGCTTCCGAAATCTCGTGCTCTCCAACAGGGTCAACGTAACCTAGGACAAGGCTCTTCCTTCCTGGCAAGCTTTCGAACTTCCAGCTCACCATTCTCACCAGATCCGCCTTGGACAGCCTGCGCGTCTTTCGCAGTCGGGATCCTACATCATTCTCCACTTGATCAGAGAGGGACTGCTCACCGTCATGCCGGCGTGACCATCTGATGACCTCTTCTCTTTTTTCCCACCAGCGGACCATGTCAACCGCCATGTGAGAAACTATGCCACAACTGCGCGCGCATCCACGGCTGCTACGCCGTGTTCAAGAACCAGTAACGGGTTGATGTCCACCTCGGTGATAGAGGGATTGTCAACGAGCATGCAGGAAAGGGACAAGAGTGCGTTGATGAGTGATTCCTGATCCATGGGCGGCTTGCCACGCACTCCATCAAGCAGACGCTTGCCGCGAACTTCTCCAATCATTTCTTCAGCGTCGGTCCGGCTGAGTGGAGCCACTCTGAAGGACACATCGTTGAAGACCTCGACATAGGTGCCGCCTAACCCGAACATTACGACTGGACCAAAGCTGCGATCTCGCTTGCCCCCAAGGATTACCTCCAAGCCATCGCTGACCATTCGCTGGACCATCAACCTAGCAGGATGCGCAATCCGCGTCAGCATCGCTGCCGATTCGCGCCTGACTGCTGCCGCATCTACCAACCCCAATGTCACGCCGCCCACGTCCGATTTGTGGACGAGTTGTGTCGCAAGTGCTTTGAGAGCCACCGGATAGCCGAGCTGATCCGCAGCTTGAATGGCTTCTTCTGGGTCGTTGGCGACCTTCAGTGGTGTAACAGGGATGCCATAGGCCTTGCACAAGGCAAGCGCCTGTTCCACCGTAAGCACTCCTGGCCTCGTCAAAACCCGCTGTGCTTCCTCACGGGATGCATGCACAGCGTCACCAGTTGCGCCGACGCGGCGCGCTTGCCAGCAGTTCCAATCTCGAGACGCAGCCAGCCCCCGCAAGGCATCATCGATCTCGGCAAAGATGGGTAGGCTGGTGTGTTGCTGGACCACCTGGCCCTCGTCGCCTTGGGAATAGACGCAGAAAGCAATGGGCCGTCCCGACTCTCGCACGATCTCTTCGACACGTCGTGCCAAGCGATGTGCTCCTTCAGCTTTGTCTAGAGTGTAAGTGTTGATGAGGAGGACTGCATCTGGCGAAAGCATGTGTAGGCATTCTTCCACGATCCGTGCGTACAACTCAAAGTCAAAGATGACACCGAGATCGATCGGATTGGTCAGCGCAATAACATCGGCGGGAAAAAGCGCGCGCACGCGCTCGATGAACTCGTCGGGTAGGGCAGCCAATTGGAAGCCGTGTCTCTCGGCGGCGTCCGCCGCGATTACGGCGTGACCACCGGAACGCGAGATGACAACTAGTCTGTTCCCTCGGACTGGCGGGAGGGTCAGTCCTTGCGCGATGGCCACCGACTCGCGGAAGTCTTCTGGGCGGAAGATGCCTACTTGACGAAAAGCTGCGCTCACGATCCGATCGTCGTCTGCCAGTGCTGCTGTGTGAGAGAGAGCGACGCGACGGCTGGCCTGCCCTCGATTGACCTTGTGGACGATGATGGGTTTTGCGGAAGAGCGAGCCAGATCCATCAGTTTTCTTCCGTCACCAATTGACTCGAGATACAAGCAGACGATTTTCGTGCCGGGGTCCTGTAAGAGATACGCCAAGTAGTCTGTCTCGTCCAAGTCAGTCTTGTTGCCGATACTGACCGCCTTGTTGACTCCCACCCCGGCCGTGCAGAGTCGATCCACGTACGTGAGCGAGACTCCGCCGCTCTGAGACACCACCGATGCTGGGCCGAGCCGTGCGGTAACAGTAGACATAGACCCGAAAGGCAGGCACAATCCAGTCTCAAGATTGATGACGCTGATGCAGTTGGGGCCGACAAACCGTATGTCCCATTCGCGAGCGATCTCCAGAAGCCGTTGCTCCAATCGGCGACCCTCTTGGGAAAACTCACCGAAGCCGCCGGACTCGATGACAATACGGCGAATGCCCTTTCGACCACACGCTTCCATGAAATCGGGCACGGTAGCCGCTGGCGTGAGGATCACCGCCAAGTCGAGCCCATCAGGAACCTGATCGAGCGAGGTGGCGATGGGAATTCCATGGACGCTTCCCTCTTTCCGTCCAACCGCGAACACCCTACCCTTGTAACCAAAAGTGCAAAGGTTGGCTATGATGCTACGAGCTAGGTTTTCCGGTCGTTCCGAGACACCGATGACGACGATGCTGTTGGGGTAAAAGATGCGCTGCATCGAGTGGATATCCTCCGCTGGCGCCAGATCATGGCGGCGGCAAGAGAAAAAGCAATGCGTGCTGCTGCTGACTATCCAGTCTGTGTAAGAGTTCCCGTCGGGAGATGCTCCCCGTGACGAATGGGAGCAAGCGTTTTGTGCGGGCTCGGAGTTGTGATAGCTCATGCTGGCACAACAATGACCGAGCCGATGATTTCACAAGTATTCTTCGAAGTGCTCCTGAAAGTCATACCTCTCGGAATCGGTTCGGCAATCTCGTCTGTGATTCTTGGAGTCACATTGACCCTGTTGGCAAGGAAAGACTATCTCAGGAAGCGCGCGACCGCCTATCTGGCTGGCGCCGTCTTGTTGTCATCTTGGCAACGGTCAGCTCAGCTATCGGCACTGGCACAGTGAGTGTCAAAAAGTCGACCGGTCAGTTTTCCGCAGTCCTCGATATCTTCGTCGGCTCCCTGCTCATAGGTTTCGGAATCAAATCCGCACTTGAGAAACGATCACAGAAAGGCCAGAAACCTCCCGTTCATGGTACAGCATCTTCTGCCCGGTTCGCAAGATGGTTCCTGCTCTGTTTCGTCCTGAATATCACCAACTTTGATGCTGTGCTGCTCAATGTCATGGCCACAAGAGAAATCTTTCAGGCCGGACTCCTCCTTGCTGGCGTGGTTCTCCTGACTGCGGTCTGTGACATCTTCTTCCTCCTTCCCATAGTCTTGCCAATTTCAGTGTACTTGGTCGCTCCAGATGCTGCCGAGAAAGTCCTAAGCCCGATTGCAGCTGCCTCCGAGAAATACGGCAGATACCTGGTTATGATGATTCTTCTTGCCTTCGGCATCTACCTGCTTTGGAGAGGGCTAGGAATATTGATCTAGAGCCCCCCCGAGCCACCGAAAAGCAGTTCCACTGGAAAACACACTTCAGTTTTCACGTTTCCAATGGAAGAAGTCCTCACATGTTTGCGTTCAAGTCATCGGAACTCAGGGGTTCGAATCCCCCCTCCAGTACTCTGATCTTCCACAGGAAGAGTAAGCGTATGAACGTCAACCAACGTCAGGAGAGAATCCGGAAAGCACATCGGACTTGGATATCGCGATCGAAAGCAACGATGTCGAACGGGTCGTGGAGTGCTTTGCTGATGATTGTGAAATCGAGTTACTCGGGATAACGCTGAGAGGCAAAGACGGGGTCAGGAAGTGGATGGGCTGGCTCTATCGATACTTGGACCGCATTCGACTTGTCCCCGTCACCGTCACGACCTTCCATCCCTTGCCCTGCTATGGTTTTTCCAGCAAGATCCTCGATGCACCTCTCCATCATTCTCATCATTCCACGTTCGGCAGCCCCCAATGCACATCCTCAATTCAAAACCCGAGAAGTCCAAAGCCTCAAATGCCTTTCCTTGTAGCATTCTCGAGTTGCGAATCTTGACATGCTATTTCAGACATCTGGAACAGACATTCAAGAGAGCTGGAATAGAGGTCACATGAGAGAACAAGAGGGAAATCGACAAAGTGATTCACAACGTTGTCGAGACAAGGTACAAGAATTGTCGGCATGCTTGGAAAGAAGTGAAGAAGAGAATAGCAGAAGACGAAGACGGATTCATTGCTGAGATCAAGAAAGAGCTGACCAAGCGCCCGTAGAGAAGGAGCAAGTCCCCACAATCCACCAAATCGGAAGAGAGAGAAAAGCTTCTACGCGTATGAGAGCTGCCAGAGGACTTCATGATAGCTTTCTGAATCCCTCCTCTGGCTCGTCGTCCGTCGTAGTTTGCACCTAGGCGATCAGCAACCTGACGAATTCAATGTCGTCCGCCTTCTGGAATACTCCTGTCATCTCTCTCACTCTATCAGCTTCACCTTCGAGCAAAAAGAGTTCCAAGCATTTGCCTTCTTTGAAACGGTTGTGCAGCTGAGTGTGGATTATGTCCAGAAACGTGTGTTTCACGTTGGTGACCAGGCTCTCCGCTTCGTGCTCATGGATTAGCAGGAGTATTCCCCTCACCTGTCCTGCAAGTGTCTCCCTCTCCTTCGACTCGGCCGCTAGCATACGTATTGCTGCTCTAATTGCTTCAGATCGACCGGAGAAACCCATTGTTTTCTGGATTCTGCGCAGTTCCTGAAGCGTCGTATCGGTCAACGAAGCACTGATTATTGGCACGCATGAAACACCTTGTTCTTCCGTTGTCTCTGCCATTAATAACATTAAGGTTAAATATTAATAACTCGCTGAGGACGTCCGAGCAAGATTGCCGGTGATCGCTTGGATCTATTCCATAGTCAGCGTCTTCTTGATCAGCTTGGTCTCTCTGATTGGGATTCTCACGCTCACCCTGAATAAGGATCGGCTTGCAAGACTGACTTCGTTTCTGGTGAGCTTCGCGGTGGGTGGATTGTTCGGAGACGCTTTCATCCATCTTCTTCCAGAATCCTTTCGTGAACTCGGTACGAACTTGCCCGTTTCTCTCTATGTGATATCGGGGATTCTCATCTTCTTCGTGCTCGAGAAATTCCTGCGCTGGAGACACTGCCACATTCCCACATCAGAGGAACACATGCATCCTCTTGCCACCATCAACTTGGCGGGAGACGCTGTTCACAACCTGATAGATGGGATGCTAGTCGGAGCAAGTTACATGGTTAGCCTTCCGATTGGAATAGCGACTACGCTGGCGGTCATCATGCACGAAATACCACAGGAAGTTGGCGACTTCGGTGTGCTGATTCACGGGGGATTGTCTGTGAAGAAAGCGCTGACTTTCAACTTACTCTCTGCACTGACAGCGATGTTGGGAGCCGTTCTCGCCATTGTGATGGGAAGTGAGATAGAGGGTTTCTCACTGTCTTTGCTACCAATAACGGCAGGCGGTTTTCTCTACATTGCAGGGTCAGACTTGATACCTGAACTTCATCACGAAGTCAAGGCCTCAAAGTCCTTGCTACAGTTCATCATGATCCTCCTGGGCGTCGGAGTCATGGCCCTGCTGATCATTTTGGAATAGCTTCGAATTCACTTGGGAATAGTATGAATGTTGATCGTATCAGAATACGAGGGCGAAGGAGCAAGTGCGCACCCAATCTGAGATTGGAGACGCCCCTCCCGCATTTACTACTCCTCAGTAGCAACTCTGTGATGGCAACAAGGCCTAGCGCCTGGAGAGTTCTGAACAGAGGGTTCAGTGTCCTGCCCGCTACCCTAGGCTGTGGAGAGTTTTTGCAGCTCGCTTCGGTAAGCACAAAGTGGGTTCGTAACAGGTTGATCAGGGTCTTCAGCTGAGGGCTACGTCTAGGGTCATCATCACCGCGAAACCTATCATCGCACCGAGGGTAGCGATGTCAGCGTTTCCGCCTCGCTGCGACTCTGGCACGACTTCCTCTACTACGACGAATATCATGGCCCCTGCAGCGAAGGCTAAGGCGTAAGGTAGTAGAGGTCGCATGAGAAGCACGGCTGCCGCGCCGAACACACCCGCGACCGGCTCCACCAGGGCAGAGAGCTGGCCGTACCAGAAGCTCTTGAGCCGCGACATTCCCTCGCCCCGGAGCGGCACCGACACCGCCGTGCCCTCCGGGAAGTTCTGTAACCCGATTCCTATCGCAAGGGCAACGGCTGCGCCGAGGCTTGCCGTCCCAAATCCCGCTGCTACTGCCCCGAAGGCGACGCCTACCGCGAGTCCCTCGGGCACGTTGTGTATTGTTATGGCGAGGATCAAGAGAACGACCCGACGCCAAGCAGTCGGTATCCCCTCTGCTTCGGCGATCGGAGCGAAGAGATGCAAGTGCGGGAGGACTCTGTCCACGAGCCGCATGAATGCGCCGCCCAAGAGGAAGCCTATGAGCGGCGGTAGCCACGAGATGAACTGCATCTCTCTCGAAAGCGCAATCGAAGGCGCTAGCAGGGACCACATACTCGCCGCGATCATAACGCCGGCAGTGAAACCCAGAGACGCATCCAGAAACCTCCGGCTGACAGTCTTCGTAAGGAAGACGACAGAAGCCCCGAGAGCCGTCACGCTCCAAGTGAAGACTGTGGCCAAGAGCGCTTGGACGACTGGATGCAAGCCCGCGAAGTACTCGGCCATCCATTCCATCGTGTTTCACTCAACAACTGACCGTCTCATCAAGAGACGGCTTGGGAGGACTCTGTCCCCACATGTCGTAAGGTTCCTACTATAGGAAACTTATCAAGGACATCTCCATCGTGAGGGGCTTGTTCCAGGGCGTCCGTTAAGTCTGCGCCAGCCTTGTGGAGAACCTGGTGGCTTCCATCTTTCCAAAGAAAGCTACCTGTCACGTCGTATACCTTTCCCTTGTATGCTGCATAGGCTGGAAATCCGTTCCTTCCATCGTATCGGGCAAGCTCTTCCTTGGTTAACTCCTTCATACTTCTGATCCTCGTAAGGTCGTTTGGAAAAAAGGGAAGATCTCAATGGGTTGAGGGAACTCTGCTTCGCTGAATTGAAACCTACCTGAGGAACTTGGACACGAAGGGTGAAGTCTCACCTCTGCGCATGAAGTGTCCGGAGGGGCCTTCGCCCAAGAACTCAGAGAACCAAGACTCGTGTTCGATCTCCTAGTTGAGGATTGCCTGAGACAAGTCGTAGGTTCGATGGTCCTTACCAGCCGTCATGTTGCATATGTGCGTGTATCCACGCACGGCACATCTCTCAGC
>JBAVVE010000299.1:0-5067 GCA_049697135.1 Bathyarchaeia archaeon
GTAGTCGCGTTTCTGAAAAAACGCGACACGAAAGAGGTCATCATTGGTGAGGGAACCGGGTATGGAGATACCTTTGACGCCTTCAGAATTGCGGGAGTCCACGATGTCGCCGAGAAATGGAAGGTCAGGATGGTTGACCTCAATAAGGACGAATTCATCGAAGTCACACCCGCAAATCACGTGACCTTGAAGAAAGTGAAGATAGCCAAGACCGCACTCGAAAGCACGATTATCAGTGTCCCGAAACTCAAGCCACACAGGTGGACCGGTGTGACCTTGAGTCTCAAGAATATGATGGGCACGATGACCCCGAAGGGATCAATGCACAGGCATCTGAACCAGAACATTGTCGACCTTGCCTCAGCCGTAACGCCGAGGATAGCGGTCATAGACGGGATAATCGCCGGCGAGGGTCACGAGACGAGCGGCAACCCAGTAGAAATGAATCTGGTCATCGCAGGAACAGACCCAGTCGCCGTTGATGCTGTTGGAGCCACAGTCATGGGCATAGCTCCGGAAAGCGTGAAACATCTACGCTTGGCAGAGGAGAAAGGCCTCGGCACGTATCGCTTAGAACGCATACAGGTGCTCGGCGAACCCATAGAGAAAGTCAGAAGAAAGTTCAAGACGTCACTCATAGCGAGAATGTCGCCCCTGTAACTCTATTCTCCTCGATTCATTTCACATTCGGAAATACTTCGCCTGCAAGTAGACGAAGTGACTCAAGTTCCACTGCATCAGGGGCTCGAAGGATGAAGTATCGGACTCCTGCCTGCTCTACGTAATCGTTGAACTGACTTGCACATTCCTTTGGGTCTCCTATGATTCTCGATTTGAGGAATGCTTCCTCGCTCATTCCTGATGGTTTCGATTGGAGTGCTCTTGAGCGCGCCGCTCGTCCGTCGCGTGCAACGTAGACTTCTCTGTGCAGTGTTCTCTCGATGGTGCTCGGGTCTCTTCCGAAATCTCGACAGTGCTGGTCAATGATTCCGAATTTTCGAACGCACTCGTCCAGTGTTATGGCTGCACTGAGGTCTGATCGATCGGCGAGTCGCGCTACAGCCTTGAGAGTCAGCTTCTCTCCGTTGCCTCCGATCATTATCGGTGGATGTGGTTTCTGAATCGGTTTGGGACTGTTGATTGCACCGTCTACTGAGAAGTACTTTCCATGGAAGGTAGCTTTCTCTTCGGTCCACATCTTTCGGATTATCTGAACAGCTTCTCGCAACTGGCGTATCCGTACGGATGGACTTTCAAAACGGTATCCATATGCTTGGTATTCGTGCTCATACCAGCCGGCGCCGATTCCGAACTCCAGTCTACCTCCCGATATCACGTCAAGTGTTGCGGCCATCTTCGCGACGAGCGCGGGGTTCCTGTATGAGGTGCAAGTTACAAGCTGCCCCAATCTGAGCTTCGAAGTCCGCATAGCAATCGCTGCTAGGCTCGTGTAACATTCGAAGCAGGACTCCGTGGTTATGGTTGGATATGTGATTAGGTGATCGTATAGGAAGCCAGAGTCGAAGCCGAGCCTCTCGATCTCCTCAGCGATCTTGATCATGAGCTCGAATTGCTCAGTCGGTGATCTGTCTCTCGGGAGATCCAGTCTCCAACCCTGAGGGATCATCAAGCCAAACTTGGCCAAGGCCAGTCTCAACTCTGGATGCCCAGACCAAGTTACGCTGGTAAGTAGCTCTTCCGATTCTTGTGCGTAGATTAGCGAGCCACGATCATTAGATTCAAAGGCAGGATGCTGGAGAACTTAGGTTCTCGCCATGAGGGAAGACTTTGGCTCTCAGGACCAGTTCGCGACTAGTTGATTCTCCGACCGTATGGATGGCGATAGTTCTGGTGATCATCTACCTGACCCAGGCAATACTGGGTGGGAATCTCCTCGAACCCGATCTGGGTGCAGTCTACCCCTTCCTGCAAGTGAACGCGGAAATCTGGCATGGCGCAGTATGGATGCTCTTCACTTCGATGTTCCTTCACGCGAACCTGCTCCACCTTGGCGGGAACGTGTTCTTCCTTCTCCTCTTCGGAACGGCGTTGGAAGAACAAGTGTCGCCGGCGCGTTGGTTAGTTGCCTATCTCGCGAGTGGCCTCGCAGGCAGCATCACGTTCTTGATCCTTGGTGGTGATGCAATCGGTCTCGGTGCCTCGGGAGCCATCTGGGGACTACTAGCAGCCGCAGGTGGACTTCGAGGACTCGTCGGGATGGTCTTCTACGGCGGTCTCAACATATTCTCAGGAGGAGGATTCCTTGCACATGCTGGAGGACTTGTGGCAGGGTTAGCTATCAGGTCCTCTTGGTTGAGAAGAAACCGCTAACGCCTAGACGCGCAAAACACAGCGGCTTTCTATATACTTGGCCACGCGGGTGTGCTCCACCCAATTGCGAGTGGATTCCACCCCAGTAGGCAGTTTGCCGGCCCTCAACTTGCTCTTTTTTCACTGTGGAGGGGCTATGGAGAGTAAGTATCTCGGGTGGGTCCGGGAAGCGGTTGTACATACAAGGGCTACAGTAGTATGGAGTGGTATATGTAGACCAATACGAAAAATACTAGCCTAGGAAAATCGGGGTCCAACTCAATGGGCATCACTTCGCCTCAGCCGCTCGTCGCCCATCAAGCAGTCTCCAACCCGCCCAAATCTATGACTGATACAGTGCAGCACGCGAGCTCAGCGACAAAACCCGCTAGGCGTCCTCTGACTCCTCCGCAGATACTCAAGCTCAGGGACGCAGACATAGTTGTGCTCGAAGACAGATGCAAGGGATGCTCATTCTGCATAGAGTTCTGCCCACGAGATGTTCTGGAACAAGACACGAAACTGAACACCAGAGGAGTCCACGTCCCCCGCGTCAAAGACGCCGCACTCTGCGTCGGATGTGGAGTGTGTGAGGAAGTCTGCCCCGATTTCGCCATCTTCCTCGTGGAGAAGGGAAAGAAACACTGAGAAGAGACGTTCTGACCGGCACGTACTTTGCACTTGGAGACGTAGCGTGCGCTGAAGGCGCACTAGCTGCTGGTTGCAGATTCTTCGGAGGTTATCCAATCACACCAGCCACTGAGATAGCTGAACACATGTCGAGGAGGCTTCCAGAGGTTGGGGGCGTCTACCTTCAGATGGAAGATGAGATCGCTTCAATGGCGGCGGTCATCGGCGCCTCATACGGTGGCATAAAATCCATGACGGCCACCTCGGGCCCAGGCTTCAGTCTGATGCAGGAGAACATTGGGCTCGCGGCCATGACTGAGACCCCATGTGTTGTAGTGGATGTCATGCGTGCGGGACCAAGCACAGGTCAACCCACCAAGACCGGCCAGCAAGATGTCATGCAGGCAAAATGGGGGTCCCACGGAGACTACGAGATAATCGCGCTGGCGCCATCATCCGTCCAAGAGATGTTCGATCTCACAGTTGGAGCATTCAATCTCTCTGAGAAGTACAGATGCCCCGTCTTTGTGATGACAGATGAGATCATCGGTCACCTGATGGAGAGGCTTGAGATTCCAGAGCCTGAGAAGATCCGATTGGTCGACCGCAAACGGCCGACAACGCCTCCTTCCAAGTATTTGCCTTTCCAAGCAGGTGAGGATCTCGTGCCAGAGATGGCCAGTTTCGGTGAAGGCTACAGATTCTATGCCACCGGACTGACCCACGATGAGACCGGCCACCCGCGAACCGACAGCGCAGAGCACCACGCGAAACTGGTTCAGAGAATCTGCGACAAGATCCGCAATAACGTCGGAGAGATCACGAAGGTTGAACGAGTATTCCTTGATGATGCTGATGTGTGCATAGTTGCATACGGAAGCGTCGCCAGATCCGCACTTGCCGCTGCAGTCGAAGGGCGAGAAAGAGGCATCAAGATTGGACTCTTGAGACTCGCCACAATTTGGCCATTCCCAGACGAAGTTGTCGAGCAGGTGGCAGCTCAAGTGGACAAGATCCTGGTGCCTGAAATGAACTATGGACAACTCGTCCGAGAAGTCGAGAGAAGTGCAGGCCGGAGAAAGGTGACATCCATTCCAAGGCTTGGAGATGCTCTCCACACACCCGAGGAGATCCTAGCTCAGGCAGTCAACTAGAACATGAAGGTACACAACATGTCGAACCTCCATCATCCGCTGGAAGACTATACGAGGAGTGGTATGATTCCTCACATATGGTGCAACGGTTGTGGCAACGGAATCATACTTGGGGAATTCATCAGGGCCTTGGATGAGCTGAAGTACGACCGAGACAAGGTTGTCGTAGTGTCAGGAATCGGCTGCATAGGAAGGATCTCTGGGTACACGAATACTGATTCTTTTCATACGACGCACGGTCGGGCATTGGCCTTTGCTGTTGGAGTCAAAGCCGCGAGACCGGACTTGAAACCCATCGTTATCAGTGGAGATGGTGACCTATTCGCGATAGGCGGCAATCACTTCATTCACGCTGCCAGAAGGAACATCGATGTTACCGTAATCTGTTCTAACAACTTCAACTACGGCATGACCGGCGGCCAAAGCGGTCCTACGACACCCTTCGGCGCATTCACAACGACGACTCGATACGGCAACATCGAGCACCCATTCAACCTAGTCCATCTAGCTGCAGCTTCCGGAGCAGTCTACGTCGCGCGATGGACAGCGATTCATGTAAAGCGGATTAGGGAATCAATAAAGAAAGCCATTGGCAAGAAGGGTTTCAGTTTCGTCGAGATAATAACCCCATGTCCCGAAGAGTATGGTCGAAGAAACAAGATCGCGGATCCCATTCTTGGCATGAAGTGGTTGAGGGAGGTCAGCGAGGTTCGGTCCAATATCGATCCGATCGAGGCGGTGATCGGACCTGAAAAGATCATTGTCGGAGAATTCGTCGATACTGAGAAGCCAGAGTTCAGCGATTTGTTGTGGGAGAGAAATCGATCCGTTCAGGCAGAGCTTGAGAGGGTAGGACGACGCACCAATGTCGCGATTTGAGATAAGAATCGCGGGCCTTGGCGGTCAGGGAATTGTGACCGCCGGAGTGATGATCGGACGAGCCGCCTCAGTGTTCGGCGGCAAGAACGTGACC
>JBAVVE010000300.1:0-1765 GCA_049697135.1 Bathyarchaeia archaeon
GCACTCGACATTCGCATGTAGACACCTTGCTGCACGGAGAGCGTGTCGTGTCCGTAGATGATGAAGAATGTTCGTTGCCCGTTTGGCGCCATGGCTGGCCCTTGATAGACGCAAGTGTTCGATATTCGGTTGTAGTCGCCTCGCCAACCGCTCGCGACTATGCTGTAGACTTTTCCGTTGAACTGGAGCGTCCCTGAAAGCACTCTGAAGATGATGTTGTTTGCCCCGACATACGTGACCTGCACTCTGAGCTGAAGATCTGCAGGACTTGTTACTAGTGAGCCGGATACCCACGCGCGGGCCTCGCCAGAGATCGTTGTGATGGCGTACCGGTCTCCAACAGCCATCTGGCCGCTTGTGAGTGGCTCAGCGAAGACCGGAACAGTCGCAAGCGCAATGAAAGCCAACGCGAGAAGACAGAGTGATAATTGGTTTCCTCGCTTCATGTTTTTCACCTTGGCCGACGCAAGGTCTTCAATACTTAAGGCGGTTGAGAAGGAAGCGTCTGAATGATTCATACACCCCGAGAACATCCCCACTCCGCATAGTTCATGCTTGTAGGACTTCTCTTGCTCGTGATGCGTCGTATCCGAGTGGCAGGAATAGATTGACGAATGAAGCGATCAAGAGCTTCACGTATACTTCTGTATCGTAGCCGATTGACGCTTCAAACAATTCGAAAGGTACAGCGCGATTACTTCGGACCACGGCTCTCTCTGCGGTAACTATGTAGCGGATGTTTTGGCCTGCGTGAATGTATCTTCCTTCTTTGCGCAGTTGTTGGGCAGCAATCGCTTGATGGCTGAGGCTCTTGTATTCTTCGGGGGATTTGCTCAGTCTCTTCTCGAGTACGAGTTTCTCCATGGGTACTTGTCCGGTTCTGATTAGATGTATGTACCTCTTTGTTGTCTCAATCGCGGAGGGGATGAGTTCGCGGAATTCTGTCGAGTCGGACGCACGTGAAAGAAGGGCCAATATCTCTTTTTGGTAGTCGCGGATTATGCCTGCAGTATCATGGCGTCTAAGGTCGATTCCGCGGGTCTTTGTGGTTCCGTCTTGGAAGACGCCGTAGTATCTGTTCAAGACAGGGACGCGGGGATTTGTTCTGGAGTTGAGGAAGACTACCCATTTGTAGATTCCTTCGAAGCTTATCGGCAGGTGGAGTTCTGCTTCGATCTCATGGCACAGGTCATGATATTCTTGGTCTGACGCGTTCTCTTTCCTAGGCCAGAGCGAGTCCACTATACCATGGATGACTTGGAAGCCTCTTGACTCAGCGATTGCGCTCGCTCTTTGGAGGGCTTCCCGTGCGTAGGCGCAAGTTGCGATGTGTGCATCAATCTTGCCAAACCGCGCGTTCTTGAATCCAAGATAGCCGACTGCTCGGCCCTGATGTACTCATCGAGCGCCTATGAGCAGACTAAGATCCACTTGAGCGCGGCTTGGCGTTGATCGTACCGCATTCGTGCCGGAGGATCCTTTGCTTCATTCTTCCAGCGTTTGTATTTGGCCCGCTTCTTCAACAAGACCTCAAGTGAGGCGGGAACAATCCCCTGTCGGCGTCTACATATGTGGAAGCCAACTTCTGGAACACGGTCGGGTGAATCGGGACAGCATCTGCAGTTCACGGTCTCGCCGCTTAGGTTCCTCTTCAACATGATCGTCGGATAAAGTGATGAGAAATCAACTTCGCCAACACCGTCGTGGATTCCGAATTTTGGCTCGTAGATGAATCCGCCTCGATCGGCCAAGAGGATGTGGTTTC
>JBAVVE010000301.1:0-5729 GCA_049697135.1 Bathyarchaeia archaeon
ATCAGTAAACAGGCTCGCGTAACACTCTCGAACCTTCTCCACGACTTGGCTCGCGCCAGTGACGTTCAGATAGCTCTCCTGCTGGCCCGCGAAGCTTGCATCCGGCAGATCTTCTGCGGTTGCTGAGCTTCTGATTGCGACGAATGGATTCTTGACCTTCTCGCGTGCCGACAGTTCTTGGTATGCATCGGTTATGACTTTCTCGAGTTCTTTTGGTACGGGGGCGGAATTGATTATCTTGCGGATTTCGGCGCCAACCTTCTGGAGCGCTATAGTGTCGTTGGAGTCTCGCAGTGTCTTTAGTGAGTCGGCTATCTTCTTGTCGAGGCCGTTCTTTCTGAGGAACAGCCTGTAGGCTTCGGCTGTAAGTGCGAAGCCATACGGGATCGGAACCTTCGTCTTGGAGGTCATCTCGCCCAAGCTTGCAGACTTGCCGCCTACAAGCGGGACATCCTCTTTGCCGATCTCGTCAAACCAAAGCATGAGCGCTGTTTGCCTATTGGAAGGCGCCATTCTATTCACTCTCAAGGATTCGTTTGAGCAGCGTCTAGGTGCCTCTAATAAACCATGACATCGGCGCTAGGATGCGGCTTTCTTGACCACTACTAGCGTGTAGGAAGAGATTCCTGACTGATCAAATCTTTGACGTGAACTCGCTAACGAGTGGGAGCTAGTGTTTCATGTCACGCTGCTGACTGGGCAACCTCACGCTCGACAACTACTCTGCATGTTGCGCCGAGTTTGCTGGAGCTGACTTTGAGGGCTTCCTTTGCAAGATCGACGTAGGATCCGTTGACGTAGAGGTCGATTATTGGTTGGCCGGCTTGAAGGCGTGCCGCTCGACCTGATGGTTTTCCGAAGGATCTCCTCATTCCTTCTTGGAGTCTGTCGGCTCCGGCGGTGGCGATCATGCGGTTCTCTCTGAGGATTATGTGAGGATAGGGTCGGAGGCGGACGACGTAACCAGTCTCGCCGAGCTTGTCGAAGAGAACCTTGTTCGCGGCGACTCGCGCGGCCTCAAGCGCGTTATGGCGGACCTGAATCGGAGCCTGAACTACTAGGCTGACCTTGTACTCGTAGCTAGCTTTGGTGTCGCCCATGGTAAACTTCGAGATTCTGGACGCTGGAGACCCGTGAATGTACTTTCCACGCGTGTATGGTTGACCGCGCGTTGTTCTGTAATTGCGACCTTTCAACACTCTTCCCTGAGCGAAGCCATAGCCTCACCCTGACTGCCACTAATATCTGTTGCTTAGATTGATTTAGTGAAACGGTTCGGTTTCGGTCACCGAACTTTCGAGGGCATTGCACCCTTGGGTTCGAAGAGGTAATATTCTGCTGAATGAGTAGGGTCACGATTTGATGCGGGGGTACCCGAGTCTCTGGCGAGACAAGCGAGCCAGGCGGGAACCAGGTCTAAGGGGCAGGACCACACGAATGTGAAGTCGCGTGGTGCCAAGCTTAGGTGGTCCCTCAGGACCATCCGGGACCTGGGAGACCCTGTGGCGTAGGCCTTCGTGGGTTCGAATCCCACCCCCCGCATTTGTCACTGCTGAGCAGTGACATCTCCCCTTAACAGAATCGAACACGGGCTCTCATTTCCGTGGCGGATCGAGTGGGAGCTGCATCGGTTTCGTTGCTGGAAATCGTCTCAGAATCCCACGGGACTTTGGATGCAAAAGGGTTCGGACCCATGATGGATTCCACTGAAAAAAGGGGGTGGTGTACGCCCTACTCAGAACCCACCCTCTCCAGTTGCCCCTCGTGGGTTCAGATCCAACCCTCGGCACATTTTGCAGCAGCTTGAGGCATCACCCAACACGCTGGGCTAGGTTCTATCGTTTGGATTGTAGGTGAGCAAGCAACTATGACAGATCTAGGCCTTCCCCTTGGGAGATATGAGAGCTAATATGACATGCGCCGCAACAGAGTCGTAGGTCTTCGATTTGAACAGACTCACGATACTTCTTCAGGTCCTCAGTTTCCTAGTGGTGCTAATCTTCATCCGCGGCGGGTCTTGGATGTGGATACTCATTCTAATCATTCTACTCGTTCTAGTCTATCTAAGCGAACGCGCCACCAAGAAGAAACTATCTACACAGAATGAAGTAACGCCGCCCTAACCTTGCCAAATGCTTCAGACTCCCGCGGGAATGCGAGAGACCCCTCATCTCCTATTTGAATGAGGCCACCACTCTATCATTGGTGTTTGATTCTCGTCAAGCGATGAGGGAAGAGGGTTCATGCAAGGGGAGAAAACGTCAGGCGTCTCTCGTTCAAGCGTAGGCCTTCGTGGGTTCGAATCCCACCCCCCGCATTATTCCCCAAAACGAGCAGAAAACACCTGGCTGTCCTCACAACACCTTATTTGATCGTACTCACCCGGCATGAATCGTGAATGCCAAAGATGAACCTGCACGAGTCGTGCGAAGAGAGACGCTTCATCGCGAGCTTGGATCACGGTGCGGATCTTCTTAACTCCATAAGGAAAGTCGCCGAGGAGAGAGGCATCAAGGCCGGTGTGTTTTGGATCATCGGGGCTGTCAAGGATGCAACGGTGGCCTACTACAATCAGAAGGACAAGAAGTATGTGAAGACAGTCCTGAACGATGCCTTTGAGATAACCTCTTGTTTGGGAAACATATCCGAATTCAAAGGACAGACCAGAGTGCACGCCCACATAACTTTAGCAGACAAGAACGGCAGGATTCTAGGAGGACACGCATGCGAAGGTACGACAATCTACGCTGCAGAGCTGTACCTTGTAGACCTGAAAGTCAAACTCGAGAGAACGCATGATAATACCACAGGATTGGACCTATTCTAGGCAACCGCGTTCAAGCGTAGGCTTTCGTGGGTTCGAATCCCACCCCCCGCACTTTTTGAAGAACCCCCGACATTTCATCGGGCTTTGAAGCAGCTACGCCATCTCCAATGAAATCCTCTCTGTTCCCGCTCAAACTTCGACACCCATGAGACTAGAAGAACACCTACCAGCATATTACTCCTTTACGTCTGCTGCCGTGGATGGTTCGCATCTTGCCCATGCTGCCTCACCAAATTCGTGGGAAGGCTTATGACGGACTTCAGCGATTTCTTTCACATGCCACTGATGGTTAGGTGTAAGAACCTGAAGTGCGGCGACGTGCATCGTTCCATGATCCAGATGGACGAGAAGACATTCAAGAGCCCGGGCACGGTGCTTGAAAATAACTCCGAACAATGCCCGAAGTGCGGGAAGATGTCCACGTACAGCAAGAAAGACTACTTCTTTCGACCCTGAACTGATTAGATCAGCGACCTAGCTAGGAGGCTACTCCCAATGCCATGCTCTCGCTGCTGTAGCTGAAGGCTGTCCTACCGCCCACGACAAAGCACATTGAAAAACGGTTGCGTCTTTCGTCTTGTATTTCGGAGTCACGGATTTCCAAAGTATGAGCACCCCAACTGAGTCTTCCCCTAATCGACCATGTTGGGACAGTGTCAGGAGCCCCGATCTCTTGGATGAACCGGTCTATCGAGTTCGTGTCTCTTCTTGACTTTTCGAGCCAAGTCCTCGCGTCACCTTTCACCCATTCGGGGATTTGAGTTGCTCTCTGGCGCTCGATAACTAGCTCTCGGAATTGTGAAAGGGGATAGTCGTCGAACCTCATTTCGAACTGTGTCGTACCATCCTTTGAAGCTATCTTCAAAGATTTACCCTGCGCTGAAACGCTCAAGTCGTGTAGCTCCTTACTATAGGCAGTCCAATAGTTGTTCTCCATGACAAGCACTGGGGTTCCTTCACGATTTCGGATTAGAAGGTTGAGCCGATCGTAGCCGTCAGCATCTCTCTCAAAACCTATCACCCTCTCCCCATTCAATTCCAAGATATTCTTGACTCTGTACGCGACGTTGCCAAACAGGCAGACAACATTCTTCCTCAAGTAGCCGTAGAATTCTGAGATCAGATCGGCGGTCACGAACGGTTTTCGTTTCATTTCTCTGAGCTGTTCTTTTGTCCATCTGCCTCCATCAGCAAGCCAAGCATGGGTCGCGCACATCGCAACCATGCCTTCGGGGTTGTGGTGAGGCGTGATCCTCCAAGGCGGATCAAAGTGGTGCCACGTCAAGTATGGAGTACCGCAACCTGGAACCGGGCAGCCGAGATTAACTTCTTTCCTAAGTTTTTCGAGAACATCTCGTGGAGGTGTTCTGTCCATAGGAGGGATTACCAAGTATTGGCTCACAATCGCCTTGATAGGTTTTGCGAACCTTCCGAGATGACCTATGGAGCGTGTGCGGCTCTTTCGGTGCGAGTATTGCGCAAGGTGCGACTTTATGCAAAGGGTTACCTTGCCGAGAGGCAACTGTCTGAGCAGGAACGGTCTCTTACAGGATTTCGTTCGATTGGGGCGAAGTCTCTAGCTGGCATTCAAGAGTTGGACTTTTTCGTTCATGAGTTTCCAAGTCTCTACGGCTTCGGCGAGGCTGATGCCGAGTGTCTTTTGGATGTGGAATAGCTCTTCTATCTCTGTGTCCACGTGATAGAATGTGTATCTGTCGTATCCAGTTGACCTCCAGTATCGAACCACCTGCACATCGCACTGAATGCTGTGGTATCTGAAGGGGGGATAGCTCCTGACATGCCCATGTAGAGCCTCGTTGAGAGGCTTGTCCCTGAAGGAAGACCAAGAGAGTTTAGCTTGGCTCACATTGATCTCAGCAATAGCATCTGTGCCGCAAGGAATCCAAACTACACGAAGTGCCGAGTGAATGTGCAGAGAATGAAATTCGAAGAAGGATTGGTGCTAACTCGTGAAAGAGACGGACAAATGCGTTGGAAACTTGTCAACAATGCTTGAAGGTCACTTCTATTGTGGGTGAACTGTCTTCCTTATCTCAATGTTCTGTTGAGCCAAGTCAGCGATTCTATGGGCAATGCCTTGGCTGATCGCATACATCGCACTTTCAATTTTGGATGGTTGAAAATTGAGGGGCGTGATGCGGCAATCATCCATTTTCTTCACCTGTTCTTCCAAGAACTCGCGAACGAGAGGATCTCGTCTCCCTCTTCGAACCATATCGAAAATTATCACAGGGAGACCACGACGGCGCGCTTCGAGGTATTCCCCAATTGTGATTTCGGAGTATTTGTTTCCGAACAATCCGACATAGATGCTAGTGTTGCGGAGAGCTTGTGTGATGTCCCCGCGGATTCGCTCACCATGCCGTCTGTCTGCGAGTTCAACCTTGATCATGTTTTTCCTAAGGAAATCATCGCCTTCCAGGTAGGTCTTCAAGAGATCGCGCAGTTGTTGGAATTCCTTCTGTTTCGAACTAACGAAAACGACTATCTGATTATCAACGGGTGTCGGTGGCGGTGGAGTAGGCAACTAGACGGAGCCTCAAAATCGAGCTTACTTGCCTGACTTGGTCTTTTTCGCCTTATTCTTCGCCTGCCTGATATTGAATAAAGTGACATGAACTGTACCAGTTTTGATGCCGAGCAAGTCACCAATTTCATAGGGACTCAACCCAGCCTCATCAAGCAACTTGACTTTTTCCTGTTGCGACTTGATATCTTTGACCAGACTCAGGGCGAGAAGCTTGGAAATAGTCACAAGTCTATTGTACACATTCTTGTTATCCTGTTCTTTCGACATAGTGTTAGTCTGTCCCCTCTTTTCTTAGACGCGATAACTCCTTGTTGATGTAAGTAGTTTGCTTTCCTAGAATCTTGGAAATAT
>JBAVVE010000302.1:0-9674 GCA_049697135.1 Bathyarchaeia archaeon
GGTGTCCGGATGCGGCTCGGCCGTTTTAATAGACCGTCGTAAGGAAAGATATTGCGCGCTGGGTCTTCGGTGCCACGAATAATACTCCACGTCGACATGGACGCTTTCTATGCGTCCGCTGAGGCACGCCGGAACCCAGCAATAGCTGGACAACCGATCATCGTGGGCGCAGATCCAAAAGGCGGAGAAGGCCGCGGCGTCGTTGCCGGCTGCTCATATGAGGCTCGCAAGTTCGGGATTCACTCCGCTCAGCCGATCTCGAGAGCCTACAAGCTGTGTCCTCAAGCGGTCTATCTCAGGCCAGACTATGCGCTCTACGAGGAAGTCTCCGCACGCATAATGGATATCCTCCGCAGCTTCTCCGACAAGCTCGAAGTCATGGGACTCGATGAGGCCTTCCTCGATGTGTCCGACAAGGCGGCTTCTTTTGAAGCGGCCACAAGGATCGCTAATGAGATCAAGAAAGAGGTCAAGGCTAGGGCGGGGCTGACATGCTCGATCGGCGTGGCACCTAACAAGGCCATCGCGAAGATCGCCTCGGACTATCAGAAACCTGACGGAATCACATGCGTCACCCCAGATCAAGCACCGTCGTTTCTGCGCCCCCTGACAGTCTCACGCATCAGCGGCATCGGCAAGAAGACGACTGAGATCCTTGGGAAAGTAGGCATCAAGACAATTGGAGACCTCGCAGATTTCCCGCCTGGTCGCATCGTTGAGTTGTTCGGAAAGTGGGGTATCGCGATGTGGGAAATCGCTCATGGAAACGATGAGACGCCTGTAGTCACATCGTGGGACATCAAGTCCGTCAGTAACGAGACCACTTTCGAGCAAGATGTCGAAGACAGAAACATCGTCATTGAGACGCTAGACAAGCTTGCCAGAGATGTTCATGCACGAGCAACAGAGCAGGGGTTCCTGTGGCGAACGATCGGGATCAAGCTCAGGTTCGAAGACTTCACCACGTTCACACGAGCGAAGAGCAGGAACGACTACACAAACAGCTTGGACATCGTACGCACCCACGTGCGAACACTGTTCAACGAGTTTGAGAACGATCCCAGAAAGATACGCCTTGTAGGAGTCAGAGTCTCAAATCTGAGGACGAGGGATTCCTCTCAGGAGACGCTCCTGGCTTGGTCAAAGGATCAGTAGAACCCCAAGCGCTTCTATCAGTGAGAGACATAGTAGATCAAGGGTGTTGAAGCTTCACCGAGCAGTCTTGAATCATTGAACAAGTCCATGAGGCGTTGAACTGGTGTACTTTCCTTGTTGAGACTGTAAAGAAAGATCGGCCCGAACGGTTTTGCATGAACCAATTCAGCGTCGACGAGCTTGCGCAGGTGCGCTCGAATTATCTTCCTTTCCAGACCACTGAATTTCGCAATCTTATACACGGTGAGTGATTCGCTCACATCCTTTGCTAGAGCTAGAAGGATTCTGAGCCTAGACTCATTGCCTATGATCGTGAGAAGAGGCGGCCTCGGCGGCATCGACCATCAGGCATGATATGAACCATCGAGGAGAAGATAAGCGGGAGAGCAAAGTGAAAGTACACAACCACTCCAAAAATCCTAGGGAAGAGATATCTTCAACAAACAAGAGAATCCCTGCAGAAGATTGGCCAACTTGACATGTGTATTCTGTGACATCATAGCTAGGAAAGCGCCGGCTCATGTTGTGTACGAGGATGATGACTTGATTGCTTTCCTAGATAATCACCCGATAGCGGATGGTCACACATTACTCGTACCGAAACGACACTACGAGCGTCTTGGGGCGATCCCTCGAGCCGAAGTCGCGAAGCTGTTCACAAAGGCCCAAGAACTGAATGAGATAGTCATCAACAGAATGGGGGCGCAAGGGTCACACATCTCCATCAACGACGGAAAGGCCGCTCACCAGATCGTCCCACATATTCACATCCACATAATCCCTAGAAAACCTGGAGACGGAGTGGCCTTCTCCACACGAAAACGCCTCCCGCCAGATCAGATGGAACACATCAAGGCCCTCATAGGAACCTAACCCTCTCGGATCACAATCCGCGCCGGCTTTGACCCACTTGCGATGAAGATCCCGATCTCTGCCTTCCTACCCCGTAAAGATATTCCGCAACACTTCGTTCTCGCCAGCTCCACTTTCACATCTTCTAAGCCAGCATCCTCTAGCCATTTCTCTACCTTGGTCAGCTCGAATCCGAGCCACCGGTCAGACATCTCCTCCCGCAACCAACGCTCGTTATGTTTCTCCAAGTCTGCGAAGGCGAGCCTGCCGCCTGGCTTGAGGATTCGTGACATCTCTGAGATTGCCCGTTTTGGTTCTGGGCAGTGATGAAGAATCATGTTGCCCACAACTGTATCGGCGAAATCGTCCTCGATTGGGATCTTCTCCGCATCGCCTACCCTAAACTCGGCGAATCCAAGCAGTCCAAGTCTGCTCAAGTTGTCTTTGGACATTTGCAGCATCGAAGGGGAAAGATCGACGCCTATCACCTTTCGCCTGCCCTGCAACTGCGTGGCAAACCTTTGCGTTAGGAAGCCAGTTCCGCACCCCACATCCACTACGATACTTTCGGGCTTGACCTGTGACTCCTTTACTATCGAGTCTGCGACCGTTTCATCGAAGAAATCCTCACGCATTCTGTCCCAGCGATTCGCTACAGTCGCGAAGTATCTTCTAGTCTTCGCTCTTACCTTGGCAGGCTTCACGCTCCTTTTCAGTCGACTGTGCCGGAGCTTCCGCATCTCAGGCCACGCCCTAGAGGCTCCATCGAAGCTGGCTGATCTATCTAAAGAGCACTTTGGAAGGCCGCTGCTCAGAAGTAGGCTTCTCCCCAGACGCTTATGAATCACCCAATTTTTTTTCAACTAGGGGAACCACTCTGGATTACGTTCGACTGCAAACTAGACTTTCAATCAGTCATGGAGCTGAAGGATCTCCAACAAGGACTTCATCTTCACCAAGGTACCCACAGACACACGAAACCAAGAGTCCACGCGGACTATGTTTCGACCGATTCCCTACTCGGCTCAGCAAGCGCGGCGAAGGAAGGCGACAACTTTGGCGGCGTAGACTTTTTAGGCCGATTGGAGTAGTATTGGGGCAGATGAAGAGTTGCCTTTTTGTCAGAAATGCGGCGGTGAGATTCATCACGGTTCCGTCTTCTGTCCAAGTTGCGGCACACGAATAGAAGCGGGGCCTCCTGCAGCTCCGGTGCCGGAGCCAACCATCCCCATGATGAGGAAGAAGAATGCGACCTTAGCTGCGGTCCTGAGCTTCCTGATAGCTGGGGTAGGACATTTCTATCTGGGAGAGTGGAGGAGAGGAGCGTTATGGTTAGGCGGAGCGCTAGTCGTGGCGATAATACTTGGCTTGGCGTTGCCAAACCAGTTCTGGAGCGGATTAGTCATCGGCCTATTCAGCGCTTGGGACGCGAGAAAGATAGCCTTGGCAAAATACTCTTAGTCGTCGGCAATGAGGTTCGTGTCCTTTTGCGTCTTCTTCGCAGCTAGGTGGCGGCTAGCTTCCGAGTCCACAGGCAATTGCCTAACACTAGCGCGAAGCTACCTCAGCATTGCTTTCCTTGATCTCGAACCTGCGAGCTGCAATCCCAAAAGATCTCGATAGAATGCGATCGAGCTTTCCAGATCCATCACATATACGCGAGTGTGCATCCACAGGTGCTTGGTCTGTGCGCACCAAGGTACCCACACACACAAATTCGCTCCTCCAACTCCTCTCCTGCTCCTGTCCATCATCCATGAACATGATCCTTCACCCGTGTCCCTGATGATTAGGGAAGGAATCCGCTAACAGTCTCTCTTTCCTGCACAGAGATCTCACATGCGGTTCTCAGGTTCTCCCTGCAAATGCGAGTCTTGCCGCGTAGACGATTGCTCCTCCAAGTAAGGACAGGACGCAGAACGTGTAGATCTCGAAGCCGACGAACATGCCATGACCGAGAAGAGGATTAGCCTCGATTGGGTAGAATGGTCTGATATCCGAATACAGAGGTGAGTCCAAGAGAATGTGGAGATAGATGCCAAAGATAGACGCTAGGAGAATACTCCTGAACGATGTCTTCTGTTCGAGCTTCAGGAATGACATCAAAGGCGAGAGAGGCCCTCTCATTCTACTCATTGCCAAAGCAAGGAGAAACGCAACGATTGTTCCTCCCAAGAAAGTGTGCAGGTAGCCATGAGCCGGGTAATCCAGATTCAAATACAGAACCAAGAGAGGTTCGATGTCAATAACGACGCTTGCCACAAGGAACGTGGGCAGATCAACACAGCTGAAGAAGAGCAAGCCAAACAACAACCCTGGGCCCAAGTGAAATGGCGTGAAAGGCACCGCGATCACACTCTAAACCATAGGACAATCTATACGAACTAAAACAGTTTCACCGCTACCCGGTTCCGTTGTGTGTGTGGGTCTCATGGTGCGCACACACAGAGAGAAGAATGCAATCTTCAGACGGGGAGGAGGCTGCCCATAACCAAAACCAAGAGAAGGCCTACAACGAAAAACACAAACTGAATGACTGATTTCCTGAAGTTCGCTTCCACCTGCATCTCCGGGATCAGCTCAGCTGCGGCCAAGTAGAAGAATCCGCCAGCGGCGAAAGCGATGCTCAACCCTGTAAACGCCTCTATGCTTTCTGCCAAGATGTACCCCACGATCGCCCCTGCAACAGCAGCAAGCGCTGAAACAAAATTCAGACCGAGAGCTATGCGCTTGTTCAAACCACCGTATACTAACACTGCAAAGTCACCTATCTCCTGCGGAATCTCGTGAAAGACAACGGCGATCGACGTCGCAACGCCTAATGAGATATCGACCAAGAAGCTTACAGCTATTACAGCTCCGTCTGTAAAATTGTGGATGAAGTCCCCAATTAGGTTTAGATACACAAAACCTTTGATCGATGCTTTGTCACCGTTTGCGCTTAGCGAGACATCAGTTGCGGAGCCGTGGAGGTGTCCGTGACCGTGAAACCAATAGATCGTCCTTTCGAGAACGAAGAAAGCCATGAATCCGCCAGCGACAACGAGATACCTGACTGATTCGTCAACTAGCTCGGTGGCTTGAGGCAGGAGATCAAAGTAGGCCACTCCAAGAATTGTTCCGGCGGAAAAGCTGATCACTACGCTAAGGATGCGGTCAAGCGTCTTCTCATCGAGAGAGATCGTGAACGCACCTATTAGTGATATCACGCTAATGGCCATGACTGCCCCTAGCGCATAAACTAGACTCTCAACCAACCTGCTTCGCTTCTCCGCTGGACCCGATTACCTATTTAACAAGAATGCGTTGGGAGAGCGAAGAGTAGTTTTTGTGTGTGTGGGTAGGCTGGTGTGCACACACACAAATTAACTGAACGACGGTTCAAATACGGGTGCCCGCACCAAGGTACCCGACGACGACGAAAAACGAACGCCTACTCCCACTACCAGGGTTCAAATTTAGACGCCCGCACGAAGTGATCCGACGACGACGAAAACTCCAGTGGAAAGAGATTTCCAGTGGAACTCAACTTTGTTAACTGAAAACTAGCAATATCACGATACCTGTCCGTCAGCATGACGTGAGGCGCGTGTCAATACCGCGAAGTTTGCAGCCAAGCAACCACACACAATCAGAGTTCGAATCTGGATCCTCGCACCAAGTGACCCGACGACGAAAAACGCCTATTCCTCTCCTCCTCTCTTCATGCCCATCCTCTTCCGTGTATACGGACAGACGAGGAAACAGGTCAATCAGTCTGCGAAGACTGACGGCCTTTGAGTTGTCTCAGGGCTTCTCGTTTGTCCGCGATCTATGCCAGTTTCTCCAATCTGGGTCTGAAAGCGTCGTAGAATTTCACCATCGTGGTCACCGCCCAGTTTTTGAGTTCTTCGCTCATTTCGCCACCCGGCCTGACCACACGGATCCTTCTCTTCTCGCCCTTCTTTCCGTAATCTTCGAACTTCAAATCTCCGAGCTCCTTTCTGAGCTCAATCTCGTCTCTTTTCAGAGACTGTTCTATTCTCTCGTTTTCTTCGAGAGTTGGATTTTCTAAGTACAGACCAACTTCGAACGAATCTCTAGGTCTTCCATGGAAGGCCCACGCGAGATGCACGTATGCGTGGCCTATTGGAATCGCTAACCAGCTTTGTGGTTGGGCCTTTTGCTGAGTCAGGTTCCTCTGCTTTCTCAGTCTGTCCAATAGGTCTGAGAAGAACTGGAGATCATTCCTCTGGGTGTCAGTCATCTCTCTGCTCTCGATTCGCTTCACTTCATCAATTCCAATGGTCTCCGGAATGAAGTACTCGTGTTCGTCGCTACTGAAGTAGTCGAACTCCACGCAGTAGATTCTCATTCCGTACACGTCCCTGAGGTATTCTGTGACTTTCCTGATTGATTGATCAATCTTGTACGATACTATCAGCAACTTGAGATTCTCCCCGCTCACGGATTCTTTGATGTTCGTCATGAGTTTGTCTGGATCGGTCTCTTGATAGTCTGGATTCTCCTTGCGGAGTTTCTCTATCGCCTCCTCAAGTCCACCCTTGTAGCTGGATTGTTCACGGACGGCTCTGTCGAAGTCTTCGAATGTGAGTTGGTACAATGATGACGCGTAGTCCAGGATCTGAGCGACCACATCTCGAGGAGAATGATCGCGCTTGAGTTCGACGATCGTCAGAATCCCTGTCACATCCATCAGGAGTAGATCTATCTCTTCCGCGGTGGGCAGTCTGAAATGACTTCCAATCACCATTGTTGGAAGTCGGCTAGCATCCTCTTCTTCAATAGCCACGAGTTTGGGGTGGTCCTCTACTATTCGATGCAGATTCTCCTCGTTGTTATCCTTCGCGTACGGTATGCTTTCGAAAAACTCCATGTCCTTCGAGTCTTTTCTTTTGAGACCGAGAATCCCCAAGAACGTTCAAGGGTGTTGCGCTAGCGTTCTCCGTAAAGGTTGCGGTGCCGACCGAAACTGCACACGGCTAAGGAGGTGTTGGTCGTCGTTGTGATGTGTTTGCCAGATCTGGTGCGGGCGTCGTAATTTGAACCATTGATTTCCTGTGTCTAATGACGACAATGCTGAGTCTAGCGTAACAGTCTCCAACCTTCTGCGTCGTATCGGTATACACGGGCCTTTGCGTCAATACCAACCAACTTCATGCCACGCCGCTGAAACACTCGTTTCTTCAATCTTCTGGCGATTCGAAGTGTTGTGACTAGCATGGCTCGGCCATAGCCTGCTGCTAACGCTTCGCTACATTGTCTGACGCCACGAACTATGTCGTCACGTGGCGACTTGACTTCGATCGCTATCCGCTCACCTTCAGGTCCGACTGCGATACCGTCCACTGCGGCATTGCCAACTCTTACGGGCTTCATGGTCACGCGAAAGCCATGCGAGCGATAGTAGCGAGCTATCGCCCACTTCAGCCATCGCTCGTTGGTCATGGCCGATCAGTTGACTGACTCTCACTTCTTGACTTTCTTCTCGATCCTATCCAGATAACTCTCCAACGCTTCGTCTACGATTCGCGACAAGTCGCCTTGTTTGCGTAGGTGCTCTCTCAGACGATTCTCAAGCTCGTCTGGGAGGGTCGCGAGGATCTTGCCCAATTGGCTTCCAAGGTCACTGAGGCGACTTGGGATAAAGCTCTTGTTCGCGCTTAGTATCGCCCTAGGGCATCTAAAGAGTGATTAGTTGATGTTACCTAGTGTAGCATGAGGAGAGCAGTGTTTGAGTTCCTTTAGAAGCTCGTATGAGAAGGTCTTCGAGCTCCTTGAGCAGCATCACAGCTGGTTCTCGGAAAGCATTCCGCTGATCGCGTCCGAGAATGTCCCCAGCTCTGCAGTCCGTGAGGCAATCGTCTCCGATTTCGGTAATCGCTACGCGGAAGGATGGGTTGGGGAGAGAGTCTATGCTGGATGCATCTACATCGACCAGGTCGAGCAGATCTGCATCGACTTGGCCAAGCAGCTTTTCCGTGCAGAGTTCGTCGATGTCCGACCAGTTTCAGGCGTCTGCGCGAACCTTGTCACCTATACCGCGTTCACGAGCCCAGGCGACATCATGATGGCTTTGGCGATTCCAAGCGGCGGCCACATCTCGATGGGAAAGAAAGACTTCAACGGAACCGCCGGAAGCGTCCACGGTCTCGATGTAGAGTATTTCATCTTCGACCGGAACGAGATGAACATCGACCCAGACAAAACAAGAGAAAAAGTCGACAAGATGATCAAAGACGGAAGAACTCCAAAGCTTGCGACATTCGGCGGAAGCCTGTTCCTATTCCCGCATCCGGTCAAGGAGTTGGCCGGATACTTCCATGATATCGGAGCCACTGTAGCATACGATGCCGCCCACGTTTCTGGGCTTATCGCTGGTGGGCAGTTCCAAGATCCACTTCGTGAAGGCGCAGATGTGATGATGATGAGCACACACAAGACGCTGTTTGGCCCTCAAGGCGGCACCGTAGTCTCATTTGAGAAGTACGCTGAACAGATCAAGAAAGCCACATTCCCATCAAACACAAGCAATCATCACCTTCACAACGTCGCTGGGAAGGCTGTTGCGTTTGCAGAGATGCTCGAGTTCGGTCGCGAATACACATCCGAAATAGTCGCAAACGCGCAAGCGCTCGGGCAAGCGTTGTATGAGCGCGAGTTAGGCACGCTTGCAGAAAAGAAGGGATTCACGAAGTCGCATCAGATCGCCGTCGACACAACAAAGTATGGCCTCGGAGGAGACATCGAGAGGGTCCTCGAGAAGGCGAACATAATCGTGAACCGGCAGCTACTTCCAGGGGATATCCAAGCCGGACGCCATTATCAGAACCCTGGCGGGATACGACTTGGCGTCTCAGAGATTACACGCCTCGGCATGAAGAGATCACACATGGCGGAAGTTGCTGAGTTCATCAAACGCGTCGTAATCGACAAAGAGCCGTCGGAGAAAGTCAAAGCCGATGTCAGTGTACTTCGAAAGGATTTCCAGCAAATCCACTATGCGTTCGAGACGGCACGGTCAGCCTACGAGTACATCAAGATCAGACAGTAGCTAAGGAACAGCATCCCAGAACGAGCAACATCCGGGTGCATTACACCCTACGATCCGCTCGAAGAAAACAGCGTGCGCTCTACCAACCAGCACGCTACGATACTCGACCTGACTGGCGGCGCTGCCCCTCAAGGCGGTTCTATGTCTTTGAACTTGACCGCGCCCTGTGAGTTGAGCCTGATTGTGAAGCGGCAGGGGGCGTCTTTGCCCTCTGATCGGTAGGACCCTTCCGCCTCCCACAACTGACCAACTTGGCGTATCTTCCTGAACTCCACACCGTATCCGTGCGGGGAAACCCTTCTGATCATCTTGAGCACCCTGTCCTTGACTTCGCCTTCGCCAATCCACGGTCGTTTGTAACGCGGTATCGTGATTCTCTCCTATCTTGAAGAAAGAGGAGTCCCTTCCGAGTATATTGAGGCTTCCATTCGTCGAACAGAAAACCACGGCCGATGCGCCGAAGCAACATCAGCATTTCAGGGTTGAAAAACAAGAAAGAAGAAAATCTAGCAGATCCCGATTCTAGGCCGTTTGCCTAATACCTTCGGTGCTTTTGATAGCACTCTCTGCAGTAGACTGGTCTGCCCCCCGTCGGCACGAACGGTACTTCCGT
>JBAVVE010000303.1:0-3749 GCA_049697135.1 Bathyarchaeia archaeon
ACTACGAGCCGAACACAAACTACTCATCTGTCCAGGCTGCATCGAACAACTGGTGGAAATGCTCAAGCGCTGAATCGGAAAGAGAAGCGGCCTGCCGGAACTCGAGCCGTCTCTTTTTAAGAAAAACCGCCTCCAATGGAAGCCAAACCGTGCGGATGGAGATGGAGACATCACACACCTCGCTCAATCGAGATTTACTCTTTACCGGAAAGTACATACCCGAAGATCGTAGTATTGGCAAATAGCATAAGGAAATATTGGTAAATGGCGTTTCACGGGATAGTGAGGAGTGAAAGACCCTGCGAGTTCTACTGATCCACGCTGAATCGTTCGAATATCAGGTACGAGAGAAAGCAGTCAAAGAGCCGGAGGAATTCGACCAGTCACGCTCATGTGGCCGTATGGAGCAAGTCTTGGTCGCCTTCTGCACGATAGAGAAAGACGATGAGAAAGACCCATCACAGGTGGCAAAGAACGGAGTCGATGCTGTCAGAGAGGTCGCAGCCCAAGTGAAGGCACAAAACATCATGCTGTATCCCTATGCGCACCTCTCAAGCAGCCTCGCATCGAGAGATCCCGCGATCAAAGTTGTCGCCACAATGGAGACTCTCCTGAAGGAAGAGGGCTTCACTGTCCAAAGAAGCCCGTTCGGCTACTACAAGAGCTTCCGAATTCACTGCTTGGGTCATCCTCTCGCCGAGCTTTCACGGACGATCACTGCAGAAAAGAAGGCTCAAGAACAAGCGCCAGTTCCGAGCGAGTACATGATAATGGATCTCAAGGGCAATCTGCACCGCCCTGATGAGTACCGGTACTCCAAGGGGGAAGAGGAATTCAGAACCCTCGTGGAGAAGGAAGCTTTGAAGAAAGGGCTCGTCGGCGGTGCAGAGCCACACTTCCTCGACTACTGCCGCAAATTCGGGATCGAGTGGGAGCAGTACTCCGATGTGGGTCACATGAGGTACGGCCCCGAGGCCACGCTCATCTTCGATCTGATAGCAGATTATTCATGGAACCTTGCAAGCCGTGTGGGCTTCCCTGTCCTGCAAGTTCGAGGTACTAACATGTTTGACCTTTCGGTGAAAGCCGTCAAGGAACACGCGGACCTCTTCGGAGCGAGACTCTACAAGATCGACCTCGACGAGAAGAGCTTCGTCATGCGTTACGCCGCATGTCACCAGCAGTTCGCAATGGTAAAGGACTGGACAATCAGCTATCGGAATGTTCCATTCGGCACGTTCGAGGTTGCTGATAGCTATCGCCTCGAACAGAGCGGAGAGCTGCTTCTGTGTTTCAGAGTGAGAAAGCTACACATGCCTGATCTCCACATCTATTGCCGCGACTTGGAGAACTCGAAAGATGTTTCGATCAACACGCACAAAGTCATCTACGAAGAGATTGCGAAACTGAACAGAGACTATGTTTCAGTATACAATACCACGAGAAGTTTCTTTGAAGGCAATGAGCCATACTTCATGGAGCTTGCCAGACTCGAACGGAAGCCAATCCTCCTGAACTTTGTTCCGGAGGGTATCTACTATTGGGTGCTCAATATCGAATACCACATCATCGACGAACTCGAAAGGCCTAGAGAGATAGCCACATTCCAGATTGACATGGGCAATGCGAGACGATTCAATATTTCATACGTTGACTCGAATGGTGCAAGGCAGTATCCGCCGATAATTCACACAGCATTGATCGGCACAGTGGAACGCTACATCTTCACGATCCTAGACAGTTGCGCCAAGCTGGAACAACAGGGAAAGAGGCCTCAGCTTCCACTCTGGCTCGCACCGAGTCAGGTCAGGATGATCCCTGTCACTCGCGAGTTCTTGTCATATGCTGACGAACTTGCGGGTAGGTTCAACGACGCGAGAGTAAGGACCGATGTGGACGACTCGGACGAGACGGTGCAAAAGAGAGTGCGAGACGCAGAGATGTTCTGGATACCATACATCATAGTTGTGGGAGCACGAGAGAAATCTGCGACAAAGCTGCCTATACGAGTCAGAGAGACAAGTGACCAACGCAAGATGTCCGTCGAAGAACTAGTGACTGAGATCAGGGAAAAGACCAAAGGGTACCCGTTCAGACCCCTTACCGTTCCCCTTCACGTCAGCGTAAGACCAGTGTACCGAACGTAGCCCTGGCAACATTTTATATCCTCTAGTAGAGATCAGGATAATGGTGTAGTGATTTCCTATGAGTCGTGATCAACTGTACGGTGGCGCTATCTTCGTGATCTCGCTAATCATCGCACTAGGGTACTTGATTGCCTTCTTCCCCCAAGTTCTCTCTTTGCCGCAATGGCTCCACGAATGGGCTGTGGGTCTGCCCGTGCTTCTCTTCGTGCTTGCCGTCCTCGTGATCTCCATGTGGATCGGGTGGACAATGATGACGACTCCTCCGCCAGTTCCATTGGAGCCTGAAGTGGCTCCGGAGATCAAGACCGAACAGAAGAGCTGAAGGAAAAGGCACAGCCACATTTTCTTGCCCGTTGGCACCACAGGCCGCGATAGACCTAACTACCTACATTCAGTGACTGCTGGAATCAGGAAGACGAAGCGGATGGTTAGGAGATTGGATGTCACGTTTTGGGTTGCAGTGGTCGTCATAGTCTTGCTAGGGACGATCGGGGGTGTTTTGTTCAAGTTCGGCACAAACGAACTGGGGACTATTGACTTTCGGCGACTTCTCGAGATCAGGATGTCGACTACTACACTTGTGTTTGCCGGGCTCGTGGTTTTCAGCGTCATTCTGTTCTTCTATAGCGGGTATAGTCTGCGCGATAACAGCTTCGCGGCGAGGTACCTGTTCTCTCCGATAATCTTCTTGGCTTTGATCATGATGGCGGTCTCGCGATTCTTGATAGGTGTGCCTCTGTCTGTAACGGGACTGGGTCGGCTGACCGGCCTGCTTACCGCCCTCGGAGTCCTGACTACTGCAGTAGCCAGCAGCATAATCTTCAAGGAGACGTTTTCCACCCGTGTCTTGGCGGGAATGGCTCTGGCAGTCGCGGCCGTCATTCTGATTGGCGAATGATATCCGGGTCTGTATAGTTGATCTGACACAGTCTGCCTGCAGAAACGTAATATGGATACTAGACTCATTCGTGTTCGCGGTGAGTGATGTGATCAAAGGCATTCATCATATCGGGATAGCTGTGTCGAATCTTGATGAGGCGTTGAAGACCTACAAGTCAGTGCTTGGTCTTGAGCCAACCTTCGTCAAAGAGGTCAAAGACCAGAAGATCCGAGCGGCAAGTTTCAAGCTGGGCGAGAGCTCAATAGAACTCTTCGAGCCGACTGATCCAGCAAGCGGCGTGGCAGGTTTCCTGTCCAAGCGAGGCGAAGGAATGCATCACGTGGCATTGGCTGTTGATGACATACGAGCAGCACTGGATGCCGCCCAGAAGGCGGGAGCCACAGCCATCGACCGGGAACCGCGAACCGGAGCAGAGGGTCAGCTGATCGCCTTTCTTCACCCGAAGTCGACCAGAGGCGCGCTAGTGGAACTCTGCCAAGAATAGGCTGCACTACGATCGTGTCTACGATCGCACTGGGCAACTTGGTGCTGGTCTGCCAATAGTGTTGACCTAAATTGGCGCGAGCGGAAGCTTCCGACTTCTGGTCGTGGAGTAAGCGAGCCCTTGCAGCTTAAATGTCTGGCACACACCGGATCTGCTGGGCCGAATGAGACAAACCCGGAAGGGACAGTAGGCTCAGATGTGGTTGAGATGTCCGAAG
>JBAVVE010000304.1:0-21243 GCA_049697135.1 Bathyarchaeia archaeon
GTAGTATTGTGGGAGGAACCTTCGCGTCGAGGATGAGGACGGCGTCAGTCATGCTGTCGAAGGTCTTCTCGAGCAGGTCTGCCTGACGGTGTATCTGCCTCTCCGCCCGCTTGCGTTCGGTTTCATCACGGAAGATCGCTAACGCGCCGACTATTCGTTCGTCTTTGTCTAGCCACGGAGTTGCCGTCGTGAGCAGTTGCCGCTTCTCACCATCCGGGCGGGTGATCTCAATCTCGTAACTGCTACTTTCCCCGGAAAGTCGTTTCTCAGTCTGCTTCCTGATGAGCTCGAAGGTTTCGGGGGTTGTGAACTCACGTACGTTTCGGCCAACGAGTCCTCCTCGCGGCACACCAAAGATCTCGTTTCCTGCCGGGTTGCAGAAGACGAACTGCTCTTCGAGATCCACGATGGTGAGTCCTTCTCTCTGCCTCTCGATCAACAGCCGGTATCGTTCCTCGCTTTTCCTCAGCGCCTCCTCTGCCCGCTTGCGTTCGGTGATGTCTACTCCTGTAAATAGAACGCTGGTAGGTCGGCCTTCTTCTTTCAACACCACCTGTCCCGGTGAAAAGAATACCGTGTGTACTGAACCGTCTTTGGCGTAGACGTCAACATCCATCTCAGGCGTATCTTCCCCCTTAAACGCCATCTCCAATACCGCTGCCACTTTCTCTCTTTGTTCAGCGACAACGAACTCCAAAGCCTGTCTGCCCACAATCTCATCGTTCGAGTAACCCAGCCGATCGGCAAACGAGTTAGTGACATCTCTTATTCGGCCGTCAGCACCGATTACCAGATTGACGGCAGGGCTTCTTTCAAAGAGAAACCTGTACCTCTGCTCCGACTTCCGCAAGGCCTGCTCCATTCGATCGCGTTCAGGAACGCCTTCGGATTGGATCGATCCCTCTTGCTTCTCCATCCCTTCAGTCACTGACTCGAGCCTTCTTCGCATGGTTCACATAGTCAACTATATTCCAGTTCGCATGCTCCACAAAGCTCAATCCGAGCCGGCGGTAGAGGTTCTTGGCGATCAGTTTCTCCATGACCTTGGCGGCTGCACCCAGCAACTCCTGTAGCCCCCTGTGGAAGGTCTCAAGCTTCTCAGGGATCTCCTCTCGCCTAAGTTGGTAGCTTCGCTCGATACGATCATAGATCGCTGTCCTCACAATCTCCCCAGGCACTGCTAGACCATCGTCAATGGCGTGGAGCAGAACCTCCTTGAGTCCACTGGACTCGATCATGAGCAACACCGACCCGACCAGGTCAGAATTCCTTGCGACCAGCAGGTCACTCTCAATATTCTCCCGGAGAGCATTAACATTACGCAGACACGCTCGAATCCCCCACTAGACTCCTTCAAACGATAGAATGCTCTACCAGCGCAATTGACATCGGTAAATACATCATCATGCATGTGCGTGACGTTCAGAGGAAAACGAGTGACCAATTGCGTTGCCTTCTTTGACAAAGCGGAATATGGAGCGCCGCATTACTACAGGTCCCAAGGGTATGGTCAGTCACTCTCATGTGACGAGAAGAGGTGATTACTCAAGTAACTCGCAGGGATCACCCTAATCTTCGGGAGAAGTTCCAGTGGGAGACCCCGAATCAGTCACTCAAGATGTTTCTCGCTGTTCTCTTTGCGAATACGCCATTGAGCTATCTCATAGAGCAAATCTTTCTCTTCCCTCCTCTATTTGTTGGGTACTTCTTGTCATTGCGCCCCTCCTCGGCGCTCCGACAGCGGCTGAAACCAGTGAAATCCGTACAGGCAGGCAAAGAATCAGTGAAGACCAATTCAAAGGTGACGCGCCAGAAATTTGAGACTTGCTGTCTTCGGGCTTCAACCACCATTCATGGAATGATCAAAGTCCTCCCGTCCAGCCGTTGCATCGGAGAGACCGCCGAATAGATGACCGGGTTGACTACACGCCGGGTGGTCGTATTCATGCACGCCTATCAGTAGCTGCTCAGAACGCCGCCCGCTGGACCCGTGATGATTACAGACCTATGCGCCTTGATCAGGTCTAGGTAGAGTCCTCCTTTCCCCTCTTTGGCTACGGCTTCTGCATCGTAGGCGCAGATTGCAGTCAGAGGCAGCTCAAGCACTCCATGTAATGCGTTCTCTTACTCAAGGAGTTCCTTGACCATCTTCTTCTCGAAGAAGCAAGCCATCTCCCCGGTGACTCTGAGACCTTTGAACCCTTTCGCCGTAGTCTCGTCCAAGAGTGTTTTCCAGAGTTTCATGGTCTCTTGTATGCTGAACTTGCCGCCCTTGAAGTAGAAGTCCTTGTAGGAGAGAACACGCAAGGCTCCGGATCTCTCAAACCTGTCCACGTCAACTCCAAACGAGCGCATACTATCTATGATCTTGTCAGGGGATTCCTGTGTGGCAACGTATGCAGCAGCCTCACCCTGATCCAGCCCAGCCTTCAAGTAAGTGAAGAGCACTTCGCGCTTGTCTTCAGGTTTCGACTAGAACATTATGCCATGGTCAGTAGGCTTCAGCTCCTTAACGAAATTGACTATCTCCTGGTTCTTCATCCTTCAGCGACCTCAGAAACAACTTTGGAGCTTAGCGTAATGACACGCCAACTATTGAGTGCACTGACCATGCAAAAAGCATTCTGGCTGACTTCCACGTTTTGCACGAATCACACTCAGCTGCTGACGTTCAGATCTCGCCAGTCCGAGACTTGTCCTAGCAGTTTGTGGAATCATCCTAATCTCGAGGAGACGTATCATGATGTGTGTGCTTCGCATATGATTGAGAACGATAAGGGAAGTGGGGACATGCAAGGGAGAAAACGCAGGTGTCTCCTGTTGCGCCTCGTGGGTTCAAATGTCACCCCGGCGCTTTTGGCGAACCTTACCTGCCTTCTCAGAGAACAGTCACGTATGATACTCTGACGGATTCAGACAAGGGTGCATTGCGCCCAAGGTTTTGGCAGCCCTTCTGACTCTATCGAGAATCCATACTCAGTTGAACACTTATAAGTTATAACTTGTAACCTATAACTGGGGCGGGGTTTGGTGACGAGTACCAAGACCATTGCGGTAGCCGAACCAGTGTGGGAGCGGTTGAAGGACATTATGAAGAAAGAGCGCGCGAAGAGCCTGAATGAGGTCGTGGCGAAGTTGTTGGAGGAGGCCCGTGGTGTTCCGTCGTCGAGATTCGGCGTGCACAAGAGACTCAAGGTCAGGCTTACCCAGCAGGAACATGAGGAGATTACGAGAGACGTTCACTGAGGTTACGTGGCCTCCGCATGTCAAATGAGACCTGTGTGATCGATTCCTTCGCATGGTTCGAGTACTTCTTGGGCTCATCCGCTGGAGCAAGAGCGAGGCCTTTCATCGAGAGCTCTAAGGGCATAACATCAACAATCGTAATTGCGGAACTATCCGAGAAGTACCGAAGAGAGAACCTAGCCTTCACCGAGGACCTAGATTTCATAATTGGTAAGACACGTGTAGTTTCCCTTGATACTATGATCGCCCAGAAAGCAGGAGCATTGAGTCATGAGAGAAAACGGAAGGTCCGACGCTGGGGTTTGGCAGATTCGATTGTCCTCGCCACGGCCAGAGAGTACAAGGCGAAGATAGTAACCGGCGACGAGCACTTCCGCGATCTTGTAGGCGAAGCGATAATGATCAAATGAATAGGAAGCCCGACTTGTCCCGACAAGGATTGCTGGGAATTTCCTGCTTTATTTGCAGATCTTATTGACGAGGAAGCAGCTCATTTTGGACTGACTTCCTGCTCATTTTGTGCTCGCTTTCTGCGCCTTTTCTGCTCAAGGACTGCTCAGTTGACAGTCTTAAACGCGGGTTTCAAGCTAAGCCCCGGCGCCTGAACCTTCAGTCGAGAGCCCTGATCTCTTTGCGGATGGTTGTGGACACATGACTGCAGATCTCGTAAGAAGCTTTATCTATCGTTCCCCTGATGGTTTAACGCAGTGACGAACGATGACGACGGTGACCGTTTCCTCGAAGTTTCAAGTAGTAATACCGGAGGACGTTAGGTCGAGGCTGAAGCTTCAGCCGGGCCAGAAGGTGATTGTGATCGAGAAGGATGGGGTTGTCCACATGATTCCTCTGAAGCCTGTCAAGGAGATGCGGGGCATCGCGAAAGGAATTAAGGCCCAGAACGTTCGGGAAGAGCTTGACAGGTTTTGAAGCTCATCGATTCCTACGGTTGGATCGAGTATTTCGGGGACGGCCCACTGGCCGACAAGTACGCCCCTCATATTGAGGGCGCTAACACGAACAACACAGTCACACCCACCATCGTTGTCTACGAAGTCTACAAGAGGCTGAAGAAAGAAAGAGGACAACAAGTCGCTCTCGAGGTCTATGCTCAGATGACCAGAACTAGAATCCTCCCCCTAGACGAGGCAGGAGCACTGTGCGCAGCAGACATCGGCCTCAAGAAGGATCTAGGCATGGCAGATGCGATCATCTACTCAGGAGCGAGAATTCACAAAGCCGAGCTTGTCACCAGCGACCAACACCTGAAAGGTCTAGAAGGCGTGACCTTCATAGAATGAGTGTACCGTGGCGTTTGAACTCTGAGTACAGAACTCACCCCGACGAACTCACAAACTCAATTCCATCCGGGACATTCATTCCGAGCCTTCATGTCTGGAACACGAGTTGTGGCAGAATCGACGTGCAATCGTAGTTAGGCTCTTGACGATTGGAAGACTCGATGACACTAGCGGCCCGTTGATATGCCGCGGCCACCTTACTGTGATGAGGGAAGCATGTGCTATCCTGCGGCGGTGAGAGAGTCTGAAAAGTAGTCTGTGGGCATTCCGACGTACCCCCAAGTTACTGGCTGAGGAGATCAAGCGCCGACGTGAGCAAGCTAATCGGTGACGCGATCCTTTCCGCGGCTAGCTTGCCTTTTCCTTCTTCTGGCTCCTGACTCAGTTTGCGCGATCCCTCTCGAGTCATAGGGACCCCTATAAGGTGGGGCTACAATAGCAACCTATGTCGGATCGAGTTTTCCTGTGTAGTTGCCGAAAATGCGGCACCAACTTTGAGTTCACCGGAACATACGAGAAGTTCAACAACTTCATGGACTCAAAGAACTTCACCTGCTCCAGCGGGCATGAGGAGAAGACTTCACCACGGGCTTTCCTTCAGCTCATAGAAACGAGCGAGCCCCAGCCCATGCAAGATTGGAAGCCAGCGGAAGGCCGAAATTACGTCAACGTTCTCGACTATCAGATGGCCCGAATCAACGGCATGCAGATAGATCACATCGGTTCAGGCGTCTACATTGATCGGAAGACGGGCAAGAAGTACGACTACGAGGAAGACATGAAAGGAACCCGACACTATTTCGAAGTGCCGGCATAACTCCAACTCGACGCCTATCACGTCGATTAGGCATAACGCAGCACCTATCATTTAGAAAAAAGGGCAATAAGAAAAAGGGAAAACGGGAGGAAAGCCTCCCAGGTTTCTATTTGACGACTTCGCCTGTTGCGAATCTTGGACCAACAGAGTTGATCTTGACCTTCACATGGTCGCCAGGTTTGGTTTCTGGAACAAAGATTACGAAACCCTCAATCCGAGCTACTCCGTCACCGCGACGGCTGGTCTCTTTGATGTCCATTTCGTACTCCTTACCTTCCTCAACTGGCTTGTTGAAGGAACCTCCAAAGCTCATACGTTTCACCTCGTTCAGTTCGTTCAGCTAGTTCTTCGGGAGAAAACTTAGACGCCGACACGGATGGTTACGGTAAGACGCTTGGCTTCAGCCCGTACACCTAACTTGCGCCTCAAGACTACACCGACACTAATAACTCCGCCTATTCCGGCACCAGAGAACACCCAAATGCTACGCGAAGTGCGACTTCAACCGAAGTGCTCTAATGTTTGTTCTTCCTCTAATCGGTTGCTTGAAGCGAGGCCTGCGATGCAAATAAAGAACGACGAAGACGCAAGAAGCGTGGCAAGAAAATACTTCCTCGGCACAAGGACTTTCCACGACAAGATCACTTCATTGAACATGGAGCAAGAGACTCAAGGCCCAGATGAGAAGGGCGCCTGGAAGGTCAAAGGAACCTACCTCACGGAGACAGGCGTAAGAGCAGAATTTGTGGCTACTGTGTCGCCACGCGGTGAGGTACTCACAACCACCTCGACTTCAACCAAACCGAAGCCGTCCTGGCGCTAGATATCCTGAAGTATACACGCCAACATATGTTGAACGCTAGTGTAGGAGAAAGCAGCTTGACCCATAAACTGAGTAGGAAAGATCATGCTACGCGAAAACGGCAGAAGAAGAAGCAGCGCAATAGGAAGCGTACGAAATCAAGCAGAAATCCTAGCTGATAGAGACAGTCTTGACTAACACAGTCCCGCTCCAGTGTCCGCTCGGTTGAACCTTCAGCAGAGAACTCACTGCCGGCACATTCTGCTGAATTCCTACCGTATTTCCTGAGGCTGTGAACATCTGCGGAGAGTAGTGTGTAGTCCGTTCGTCAGGTCGGATCTTGTTGACCGCTTTCGCACTCGCGAGTTGTGTGCGCTGCTTTCAGGGCCTCATGGAATGAGAGTTCGGTCTGACAATAGCCCTTCGTGCCCGCGAGGAGGAGGCCTGTGAGTGCTTGGTTTCGACTGGCTGCAGTTCTTTGCGCGTAAATGTCGATGAGCACGGCGAGGCCTGCCGGTAAGCGGAGATCCATGATCAGGCTACTCCCTAGTATGGCCTTGATCGGAGGAAACACATGGGACACGGCAGAACCATGAGTCGGTCTCTTTGTGAGGTATTCCTTGTTTCCGAAGTCCTCGTGCATGCCGAGCACTATCAGTACACGCAGTAGGTCGGCTGTCTCCCACTTCTCGAGAAGCGCAAGCCGCTTGATCTGGTAGGCTTGAAGCTTGTCAAGGTAGAGTGACAGACGCCTGTAGTTCACTGTGAGAGCTTCCTATTCCTATGCTCTAGAGCATAGAAATCGTCTGATCGTACGCAGCAGGGCCACGCATAGAACCTAGGGGTTCTGGCAGTCTCAGACCTAGATGAGACATACTTCACGAAAGGAGAGGGTGAAAAAGAGCCTGAGGGGTGGAGACTGTTCGGCTGCGTATGCCGAACCACGAGCCACCCCGTCTCAGTGTCGGTTCTTCTGTAGGTTGCTGAACAAGCCCTTGCTCTTGTCGACGATTGCGCTTCTGGTCTTGTCGTTTCCTATGACGGCGCCTAGAGCCAGTGCGACTCCCAGCATGACGGCGCCGTAGGTCACGGCTTTCTTTGTTTCTCCATTCATCTCTTCATTTCCCTCCTGATGCAGTTGGCAAGGTACATTGGTGTACCGCCATAAGAGCATTACTGTGCCCGCTGTCCGCCCCCCACGCGAGCAATGCTAGTTTCGAACAACAGATCCACGCTGTTCCACAACAACTTGGCAATGTCCGAGAAGAGTTTGCAGTCTGAAACGCTCACAGGATATGGGGCTGAAATGGCGGCGATTTCGAGGGTCAGAACATGCCGTGCCTACCCCATTCAGCTTCATCAAAGTCAACCTGAACCGGTTCAACTCTCCGTTTCCGGGGGTCTCGCATGCCGCATCGCAGAGTCTGGAATTCGCAGAAGCCGACTATGCAGGGCAGATGAGCGGGGTCCTTGAAAGTCAACTCAGAAGGCTACCCAATTCGCGAAACCAACTGGCCACCTCTCCAAACAGGCTTTAGAGTAGTTTGGTGCTAGCTGACTCTGGTGCGATGTCTTGTCGGGAACAGCTGATGAATTCTCCGATCTGAGTTTTCCGGAGGCTCCCAAGATCGTCGTGAAACCACCGGGCCCGAAAGCAAAGGAGTTGCTTCAGAGGCAAAAGGACATTGACAGTAGAGCCGTATACTATGCAACGGTGATCCCGACCGCTTGGGACTCGGGAAAAGGCGCGACTCTAAGGGATGTTGACGGGAACACCTACATTGATTTCATGGCTGGCATCTCTGTCCTCAACGTCGGCCACTCCAACCCATACGTAGTTGAAGCGGTGAAGCGGCAGCTGGACAAGTTGACTCATGCGCTTGATATTCCAACTCCGGAGAGGATCCGACTCATTGAGAAACTGGTACAGATCGCTCCTGCCGGACTAAAGGGCAACTCAAGAGTTCTCTTCGGTGGTCCCACAGGATCCGACGCCATTGAAGGCGCGCTCAAGATTGCGAAATTCAACACGAAGCATCATGCGTTCATTGCGTTTCATGGCGCCTACCATGGAATGACAGGTGGAGCGCTCTCGGTCACATCCAAGAAGGGTTTCAGGACTGGGTTTCTGCCACTCTTACCGGACATTCACTTTGCACCATATGCTTACTGCTACCGCTGCGCGTTCGGTAAGGAGTACCCGGAATGTGACATGCATTGTGTGCGATATCTGGAGTACTTGTTCAATGACCCTGAGTCTGGCCTAACAGATCCGGCGGCAATCATCGTCGAGCCGATTCAAGGTGAAGGTGGGTTCATCGTACCACCTGACGGCTACCTGAAGCAACTGCGGAAGATAAGTAACGAAAATTCGGTTCTCCTAATTGTGGATGAGATCCAAACCGGTTTCGGAAGAACCGGAAAGATGTTTGCCTGCGAGTACGATGACGTAACACCCGACGTCATGACTATTGCAAAGGCTGTCGGTGGAATCGGGCTTCCCCTGTCAGGCTGCGTTGTAAGAAAGGAACTGGACACTTGGAATCCAGGGGCTCATCTGGGAACGTTCAGAGGAAACGTGCTTGCATGCGTCGCAGGCCTCGCAGCAATCAACTTCACCCTAGAAAGAGGACTAGTGGAACGATCCGCAAGAGAGGGCGCCTACATGCTGAAGCGACTGAAGGATCTGCAGCAAGAAACCAAGACAATCGGAGATGTCAGAGGAAAAGGCATGATGGTAGCAGCAGAATTCGTTGAAGACCGACGAACCAAGAACCCCGCAATCGAACTGGTCAAGAAGATTCAAGCGAAATGCCTTGAGCGTGGAGTCTTGGTATGGAAGGCAGGACACTGGCCCAACGTCATCAGATTCCTGCCACCGCTAGTAATCACGCGTGACCACATAGACAAAGGCTTGGACATATTCTCGGATGTGGTGAAAGAGGTAGAACGACAGCTCGAATGATGTCGGGACGGATTACTACATAGCCCATTTCTCGATAGGACGGATCACGGTTCGCTCTCTATCTTGGGTTCGATCAGAACTGGTGCCTTGATTGAGTTTGCGATCAGACTGTACTTCCGAGCCCACTCCAAGGCCTTCCCCACCCGCATTGCTGAGTCGGTTTTCACCTTGATGACGGGTCTGAGCACTAAACGCTCGAATGTTGAGGTCCGATCCAGAAGATCAACTACTCTACCTTCAGCCTCACACTCATAGGAAACGAGCTGAATCTTCAACCGCTCAGCGGCCCAAATGAACATCAAGTGGAAACACATGTTCAACGCTGCGACGAAAGCGTCCTCAGGTGTCATGACGCCAGAGTGCCCCTGCAAGGAAGGTGGCGACGAGAAAGTCATCTTGGGACCGTTGCCGCATGTCAACTCGCCATCATGTCCGCCCGTCCAGACGACTTTGGTTGTGTATACGGGCACTTCGCTACCTCCAGTGCTCCAAAACTCTGTCGACTTCTTGCGCGATCCTTTCAGCCACTTTCTCAGCCAAGGCTAGGCTCTCACTGTTCAGTTTTCGAGGGGAGGGCGGCCTTGAGCATCTAGGACTCTTTGTCATGTCCGTGACGACTATTGCTCCTGCGGGTTTTCCGCTGTAGCGTTCGGTGCCGACCTTTGCGCATAGCTTGTCGCAGCCGTCAACCGTAATAGTCGGATAGTATTTCGCGAACGCTCTCTCTTCCCCGCCCCCGGCGAGAAACAAGGGAAGGCAAATCGTTACAGTCTCTTCGGGCTTTAGCCTCTCAAGCACCAAGCGCGTTGCTACTCGTGAGATTGTTCCTTCTACGCATCCTTCTCCGCTACATGATATGATGCCGACTTTCTTTTCCGGCAGATCCACCATCACGGCTCACCTCTTCAGCAGCTCATCCACTTTCTCCGCCACCTGCTCGGCGAGCAGATTGGCAAGCTCTTGTCCGTCATGATCCAGGAAAGTGACACTCTTCGGTTTCAGTTTCCGGTTTTCTCTGAGGGTGTCAACGACCCTGAAGCTGGCGGCCAGGTCTCCGCCCGCAAGCTCGACATTCTTGGCGGCACATTGGAGCGGGCATCCGTCAACTGCGATGCACCGGTTGTTCTTAACGAGCTGAAGGGTTTCTTCGTCTCCTCTGACGATGAGGGCAAGGCAAGTGGTGTCTGTGACTCCCTTCCTGAGGTTCTCGACGACCTCGTAGGTTGCCTCTCTGCCTACACTGCCGAGGGCCTTACCGATCCCGCTACATGGGACTACAACTACTTTCTTCCGTTTCCCGGCCTTCACTTCACCTAGACTCCAGTTTCCTATGCTCGGTCTCCAGTTTCTTGAGCATCAGCTCGAAGTATCCATCAGCACTCATCAGCGTCTTCACGTCATTCTCAAGGTTCCGCGGCGCTAAGGTGACCAACCATCCTTCTCCATATGGATCTGAGTTGACCAATTCGGGCTTCTCACCAAGTCTACCATTGGCTTCCTCAACCGTTCCTGACATGGGCGAGAGGAGTGAAACAGTCGTCTTCGCGGTTTCCAGCGTTCCAAATTCCGCCTGCCTTTCAACAGTTGAGCCTGGTTTGAGGAGTTCAACGAACGCCACGTCTCCTCCTGTCCTCTGCACGTAGTCGCTGACGCCGACCCTGACCCTCCCTTCCTCCATACTAATCCAGAGCCCGTCTTCGGCGTAGCAGTATCCTTTGCGGACGCGAAGCTCGAACTTGTCGAAGACGGTCTGGAGGTACTCGCTCAAGCCAGAGTCGCCTCGCTCGGGGTGACTGATTCGCAGTCGAAGCAGTAATCGGTCTCTCTGTTAGTCCAGTACTCCTTCTTGCATTCGGGACAGGTCGTCTTCCTGAGCCAGTCTCTCTTCGCACAAGTCGCGCGTAACAGGTCGGCCATTCTCGAAGCGCATGCACACGCGTTCAAGTCCGGTTCATCCTTGGACATGCGTAACCCTCGTTCCTACTTCAGGCAAGCTAGCAGATCCCGCCTTTGCCAACCTTCTGTGCCGATTTCGCTTCTACCTCGATAACTTGAAGATGGTTCCTTCTTCGGAGAGCCATCCAAACTATGGTGAGCATGACCGGAATTTCGATGAGAGGACCTACTACGGTGGAGACAGCCACCATTGGCATGGACGCGAATGCGGTTAACGCTATCGCTATGGCTAACTCGAAGTTTCTACCTGTGCAGTGAAATCCCATCGTTGATGCGTCTTCATAGTTGTAGCCCATTCGCCTCGTTGTATAGTATACTAGGTTGTAGAGCAGGAAGAAGAAGAGAACCACGGGAATGGCCATCTGCCAAATGAGATTTGGATTATCAATTATGACGCCTCCCCTCAGAGAGAACATCACCACCATGGTGAACAAGAGCGCCAAGAGTTGCATTGCATCATAGTAAGGAATCAGCTTGGTGTTCAGCCATTCCTCAGACTTTCGCTTTATGACCTCCCTTCGTGTGATGACTCCCAGCAGCAAAGGTAAGCCAAGATACAGAAGTACACTTTGACCAATCAGCACGATGTCTATGGCAATGTAAGTTCCAACAAGCAACGCAATGTACAGGGGCGTCGTGAGGACTTGAATTATCGAGTTCCAAGCCATCAGGACTATTCCAAGTGGCCCGTTGCCCTTGGCCAAATCAGTCCACACGAGAACCATGGCAATGCAAGGCGCAACACCCAGCAGGATCAACCCAGTCCAAAGGTACCGCGCGGTCTCAGCAGTAATCAAACCGAAGTATGGGAGAATCTGCTCAAAGAATACGAAACCGAGAATATACAACAGGAACGGATTGACTGCGTAGTTGAAAAATACAATCACGCTGACTTGTCTCTTGCTTTTCAAAGCGTCTTTGAGTTCTTTCAGTTCGATCTTGGTCATCGCCGGGTAGATCATGAGAAAGAGTCCGATCGGAATGCCAACCTCAAGATACCCTGTAATCTGAGGCGCATACTTTCCAAGAGAGAGGCCAATGATTATGCAAAGGCCAATCCACACTGCCAGGAGCTTCTCTATCCAACCAAGACCACCGCGGTTTTCACTCATCTTAATCACGGCACCTCCTTAACCAACGAGGAGCTCTTCGTCAGCAACTCTGCAACTCTGGGACTGGATAGTCTGTAGAAGACCCATTTTCCTTCTCTGCGAGAGGCAACTAGACCAGATCTTTCGAGGATTCCCAGGTGATGGGACGTGGTCGGCTGCGTCAAGTCAAGTGCAGCCATCACTTCGCATGCACAAAGCTCTTCTTTGCCAAGGAGTTTCAGAATCTTCAGGCGAGTACTATCCGCAAGTCCAAAGAAGGCTGCTTCCAATCGTCTGAGCGTCAGGTCATCGGTCTGTTTTGCTCTTTTCCTTAGCTGAGATACTCGTTCGCTAGGTCGGCAGGATCCCCGAAGCCCTGAATCGACTAATCGCCTCAGCCTATCCTCGGTGAGTGTCGCGCTCATCTGACGTCTTGGCGCAAGAGTCAGATTCATCGTCTTAAATCTATTGTTTTGGGAACTCGCATCCGATCTATCCAGATAGACCCTCACAAACGTACAGCAGGTCCATCGGGGGAAAGATCACAGGCACATAGCGCTCTTCAGGCGGCGTATACGTCAAATCCCCCACGACGGCGACTTCAAATCCGCAGTTCTTGCATCTGTTGTTGTCGTCGAGACGCCAATCGTTGATGCTGTACCCGAATCGTGCTATGACGATGTTTCCGCAGTTGGGGCAGTATGTGTTCTCTCGCTTATGCCCTGGGGAGTTCGCAATGTAGACATATCGCAATCCAGCCCCTCTTGCGATATCACAATGGGCTTCCAAGACGTCAGAGGATGCCGGCGGGATTCTACCCATCTTGTGTGAAGGAAAGAACTTGACGAAGTGAAGCGGGGTGTCGGCACCCATCTGTTCGCAAACCCATCTGCTCAGCATCTTCGCATGTTTCGGAGAGTCGCCTCGTTGATCCAAGATCAGATAGCTGATCTCGATGTGTATACCCGTTCTTCTCTTGAGATCCAGCAATGTCTCAAAGATTGGTTTCGGGCTTGGAACTCCGGCATGTTTTCTGAGGAAACTCGGCGATGCATTCGCCTTCAACCCTATGGTGACGCAGTCTGCAAACTCCGATAGAGCATCAACGGCTTCTGGTGTTCCATATCCATTCGAGACAACCACGTTGAAAAGCCCTTCACGATGAGCAATGATGCCTATGTCTCTGGCAAACTCAATGAATACCAAAGGCTCGTTGTAGGTGTACGCGATTCCATGACATCCATACTGCTTGGCCAGGCGGACCACATCTTCAGGACTCAGCTTCTTGCCAGCAATCTCATCGGTCTGACTGACACGAGGATTTATGCAATAGTCACAGCGCCAATTGCAGCCAACGGTTCCGATTGACAGAAGCTTTGAGCCGGGCCTGTAATGGTACACGGGCTTCTTCTCGATCGTATCAACGTGGGCAGCGACAACTCTCCCATAATTGTTGAGCAGGAGCGTCCCGTCGCTGTTTGCCCTGAACCTGCAGAAGCCCGCATCGCCCCGTCTGATCGTGCAACGTCGTGCACAAGCGACACATCTGAATCTCTGGGACGCTAGCTGCTCGAAGAGAACTTTCCTCTGCAGTGTTGTCGATCGGGCCATGCTTGCTGAAAGACCAGCGTAGGTGAGAGTGGGCCTAGCCTTCCGCCCTGCTTTTAAGATGGCGCCCCCTCTTCAGAACTCACCGCGAACCTGTATCAGCGGAGTTTCTTCGATCAAGATGTGATCGCCGTGATATCCATAATCGGAGCGGGTAGAGTTGGCAGCGTCAGCGCCTTCAACATCCTGCGAATGCGAATTGCAGATGTCACACTGGTCGACGTTCAGGAGGGACTAGCGCAGGGCGAAGCGCTCGACCTCATACAATCATCTCCGGCGATAGAGTTCGATGGTAGAATCAATGGCACTACGAAGACCTCCGACATCGAGGGATCAGACCTAGTGATTGTTGCAGCCGGGGTTCCTAGAAAACCCGGCATGTCTAGGCCTGAACTACTTGAACGAAACTCAGATATCGTCTCCACAATAGTCGATGATGTTGTTCGCTACGCACCGGATTGTAAGGTCATGATGGTGACGAACCCAGTGGATGTCATGACCTACCTGGCCTATTGCAGGTCAGGTTTTCAGCGGAACAGGGTCTTCGGAATGGGTGGAATCCTTGACACACTGAGGTATCGCTCCTGCATCGCGCTGGAACTCAACATGTCTCGTGAGGACATTAGAGCCTTAGTCATAGGCGAGCATGGCGATCACATGATCCCTCTTGTGGATTACACAACCATCGCGGGCATTCCGGTGAGAAGGCTTCTAGACGAAGAGAAGATCAAGCACATAGTCGAGAGAACTAGGACAAGCGGCTCAGACGTGATCAGCCTCAAAGGAGGAACCATCTACGCTCCAGCTGCAGTAATCGCCGTCATGGCTGAAGCTGTTCTTAAGGGCAGAAATCGAGTGATGGCCGCCTCAGTGGTTCCTGATGGAGAGTACGGACTGAGGAACCTCGCGATAGGCCTTCCAATTGTTCTCGGCAAAGACGGAGTTGAGAGGATTATCGAGCTTCCGTTCGATGACACCACGAAGAATCAGCTGATGGAATCGGCGAACGCCATCTACGCGGGAACACAGAAACTCGGATTGTCTCGCAGCACTTGAGGAACACGCTTACGCTTCATCGCTGTCCCGTTTGGTCATATATACGATATCATGCGCCCTGTAGCCTTCTCGAGCAAACAATCTTCAAGAGGCGTCGTTGTCAGTTTCGATTAAGGCCGCGAATATGTGCAATCCGATCGAACGTAGCTCTTGCTCGGCCTCAGAGAGCAATTGTACTGCGTATCCTTTGCCGCGGTGATCGGGATGAACCACGAGCCGATTAGTCCAACCCTTACGTGTGTCATGCGTGATGACAACCGTGCCGATGAGTTGACCGCCCTCCTCTAGGCCGAGGACCCTTTGCCTGCCAGACAACTGGGCGGCAAACGCGTCGCGGCTGTCGCGTCCTTCGAGGCGCATGCTTTGCAGTCCAGCAGTTTGCCAGAGGCGTATGATCGCATCGTAGTCATTGATCGTCAAGTGCCGCAACTTGGTCATGATCAGGCGCCATCCTGAGCTGGATCGAGTCGCTTCATTTCCGAGTTTCCGCTTCGATAAAAGGGCGCTTCTTGACCTTTCGCGCGACGGCTTGATCAGCCATTACCCATTTCAACTCGGAAGATGACTTCATGTCGTGTCAAGCATGAGCGAACGGCACTCTGATAGCTCGCACTACATCGGGAGACACACAACCCTATCCTATTTGGTGGGTCGTCGCAGGATTTGGCAACACATTCCATACCTTAGAGAGAACGAAGGGCATGCTCCCCCCATCGCGTTGGCGGTAGGCGATCGACGTCGAGTCCACGAAATCGCAAGTCGACTACGCAAACCCATTCTTGTTCCAGAGACTGCAGCACGATTCGCTCACCGTGGTGTCAGCAAGAAGGCTTTGCCTGCTACTCCGGAATACGGTCGTGTAGCGATGGCAATCGGCCTAGCCTCCGGATCAGTTCCAGTGCTTGTTGTTGAGACGCAGATGGGTGCACCGTCCACTCAGATCATAATGAATGAGATCCTCTCTGACGAGCTGACGAGCACCGACTATCGAACAGGCAAGGTCACACTCTCCATGCCACACAAGATCGTGATCCGAGTAGGAACAGCAGGCGCTATCAACTGCCAGGGCTCGTCGACAATCAAGCCTGGGGATGTTGTCAACGCGACACACTCGATCGGAGCGACCGGAGCAGTGATCCAATCACTCCTCCGCCTTGATTTCTGGATTCCGGGAGCGATCGAGGAATTCCGCAAGCGATGGGTCGACCAAGGCCCAGAATTCACAATCACGCAAGAGGGGCACCCAAGAGTCGAGTGCGGTGGAGATGTGGTGGAAGCTTTGGACGCTGCTGGCCAACGATTCGCGGCTGGCGCCTATCACAAGGGCGGAAATATCACAAAGGATTCCCTCTATGCCGAACTGAGTGAGAACGTGTTCTTGGACCTCTGCCGAGCCCACAACTGCCGCTCCACGGAGATGGAACTGTCAGCCATCGCGGTCTCAGCTCGCGCAAACAACGCCTGCTTCGGAATGATTTCAGCCATCGTAGGCGTATTGCCGGGAGGATCGTTCGTGGAATCCGAGAGAGTGAAAGCCACCGCCGAAGAGAGGTCCCTGCGAATCGTTCTTGAAGCTGTCAAGAATCTTGCGTCACAAGAGTAGTGGCATGAAGGACTCGGGACTCCGCTTGTGATCAGTGCGTTTCTGGGAGAGCCTGTTGACTGGGTAGACAGGAACAAAGAAGGATGGAGAAAGAGTGGGTGGGGTATTCAGGCTAGGATCGGGTGCTTCGCCTGCGTCCGATGACAGAGAATGCAGCGATGCCCCCTACGATTCCTGCCAGAATGGATTCGATTGGAAAGCCTGGAACTGGATCACATTCTTCAATGGGATCCAGCACAGGTCTCCCTAGCATGTTGGAGCGCCATCTAGCCTGAGACCGATTGGAAGTGACTGATCTTGGTATTCCGCAAGAGCCCTCCTGAGGTGATCTCGCTCGGAGATGTTGCAGTTGACCAATTAGTATCTGTCCCAAGATACCCTCTGAACGGCGAAGACTCCGAGGTATCTGGAATGGAGAGGCATCCCGGTGGATCCGCCGCCAACTTTGCTGTCGCAATCGCAAGACTTGGCATGAGGTCAGGCTTCATTGGGAAGACAGGCTCCGATGAGGCTGGACGGTCCGTGCGTGACGATCTAAAGCGCGAAGGCGTGGATGTCTCGCACCTGAAAGAAGCGTCGGGAGGAACCGGAACCGTCATCGTGCTAGTGGACAAAGAGGGTCAGCGAACCATGCTTTCGTTCAGAGGAGTAAACACCAAGCTGACAATGCACGAGATTCCGCGAGAATACATCGTGAGCTCGAAATGGCTGCATGTTTCAGGATACTCGCTCGTTCGTGCGCCTCAATGCAACGCCGCGCTCAAGGCGATGGAATACGGGAAGAAAGCAAAGGTACGAATCAGCTTGGATCCGTCGCTTCACATCCACCAAGCCAAGAGCAAAGTGCTAGCTGACGCTTTGGGACTCGCTGACGTACTTTTCCCGAGTGAGGCGGAGGCCAAATATCTGTCTCACAAGACCAATCTCCGGGAAGCGGGGAGAGTCCTTCTGAGGAAAGGACCCTCAATTGTTGCGATAAAGCTCGGGCGAAGGGGATGCATTGTCATGACCGAAGATGAGGAGCTGCAGATTCCGAGTTTCAACATAGAACCGACCGACACAACGGGAGCCGGAGACGCATACGATGCAGGTTTCGTGATGAGACATCTTAGGGGGTTTGATTTGAAGCGCTCGGCCGAATTCGCGAACGCAGTAGCTACACTCAAGACGATGAAGACCGGTGCGAGAGCGGGCCTTCCGAGAATAGATGAAGTGGAGAGGTTCATGCGAAATGAGCGAAAGTGAAGGATCAACAGTGTTGCAGAGCATCTTTGGAACTCCGAAACCCCTGATTGGAATGGTACATCTTCTCCCTTTACCTGGCTCCCCGCGCTACGAAGGTGACGGAATCCTACGAGCGCTTGACGCTGCCTTGCGTGACGCAAAGGCCCTGCAGAATGGAGGTTTCGATGGAATGCTGATAGAGAACTACGGTGATTCGCCATTCAAGCCGGCGCCGACTGATCCCGAGACCGTCGCATCAATGGCGGCGATAGGCAGGGAAATCTCAAGACAAGTTGAACTCCCTATTGGGGTGAACGTTCTCAGGAACGGCGCTCTAGCGGCGCTCGCAATCGCGCACGTCATCCGTGCGCGTTTCATCCGGGTGAATGTGCTTACAGAATCCTTCGTAACAGATCAAGGTATCATAAACGCATGCGCACATGACCTGATGCGATATAGAAAACGCCTCAATGCGACAGATGTACAGGTGTATGCTGACGTGCGCTCGAAGCATGCGGCACCGCTCTTCTCAAGACCAGTCGAAGAATCTGCACGGGACACGGCATACCGAGGAATGGCAGACGCACTAATAGCCACAGGTCCATATACAGGAGCGGAACCGGACAAAGATCAATTGCGCCGAATCAAGAACAGTGTTCCTGACAGGCCAGTCCTGATTGGCAGCGGACTCACAGCTAGAAACGCGATGGAACTACTGAGAGACGCTGACGGGGCAATCGTCGGAACCAGCCTGAAGGAGAATGGAATGATCGAAAAGCCAATTGACGAAACTCGCGTCAGAGAGCTAGTCAAATCCGTACAGAACCTCCGATGAAAACCATTCAAGCGACTTTGGACTTCTTCCACGGCTGAGAGAACGAAAACGCAGAATGACAGTGAGAGCATTGACACAGTCAGTAATCAGTACCCAAGATGGTGTTCGGATCACAATCCACACGGTACCGAATGCCAAGGAGACAGCGATCATTCTCGAACCTGATGGCAACATAATGATGCGCGTTCATGCTCATCCTGTCAAGGGAAAGGCGAACCGGGAGATCATCAAGTGGCTCTCCAAGAAGCTGAGAAGGCCAAGCTCACGGATTCGAATAGTTGCTGGTGCCTATTCCAATCTCAAGACGTTAGAGATCGTCGGTATGGACGGAAAGAGCTTCTTGGAAGCCATCGGCCAGAAGACAGCAGTCAGCTCATAAGAGATGGAGACAAGCCTTAAAGCCGCTCTTTCATGTCGTGCGCGGGTACATGCATTAGGATGCAAAGCGGTCGAGCGATATGGAAGTCAAGCTAGCCCGAAGCCCGAGCAATCCAATCATTGAACCAAGACCCCACCTTGCTTGGGAGAGCACAGCGACTTTCAACCCAGGAGCCGTGATGAATGACGGAGTCGCTCATATACTGTACAGGGCGGTCAACGAGCAAAACATCTCCTCTCTGGGATATGCAGCAACAACCGATGGCGAAACGATCGTAAACCGATCTACAGAACCTGTCCTCTCCCCGGACGGCCCTTGGGAAGAGTTCGGCTGCGAAGATCCACGCATTACAGCCTTCGACGGAACATACTTCGTTTTCTACACAGCGTTCTCGCGGAAAGGCCCGCGGATCGCCTTAGCCTCGACCACTGACTTCAGGAACTACAAACTGTATGGGCTCGTAGGTCCAGACCACGACGATAAGGACTGCGCCCTATTTCCTCACCTCATCGGCGGCAAGATCGCCGTTGTCCACAGAATAGCACCAAACATCGAGTTGGACTTCTTGGATGATATCGCGCAAATGGAGAGCTCACACCCCTACTGGAAGGACTATCTGAAGCACATAGAGGCAAACACGATCATGAAGCCGCTGTGGAAATGGGAGGAAAAGAAGATAGGAACCGGTCCTCCACCGATCCGAACCGATTCTGGATGGGTTGTCATCTATCACGGCGTGGATTCCCGCAATGTCTACCACGCGGGCGCAGCCCTCCTTGATCTTGAAGATCCACGTCGCGTGGTCGCTCGAATCCCGGAACCGATTCTGCAGCCGGAGGAAGAGTTCGAGAAGGTTGGAGTTGTGCCCAATGTCGTTTTCCCTGAAGGTGCAGTCGTGATGAAGGATAAACTCAAGATCTTCTATGGTGGGGCAGACAGGGTCTGCTGCGTCGCTAGCATCCCGATGAAACTGTTGATAGAAGCCTTGGAAGCGTCAAGCTGAGATAGGTCCTATCGGAAGCTCGCCACCGCTAGTAGATAGGACAGTATGGATTCAGCTCCTTGATTGAGGTTAAGTCCCTCCTCTATGAGACCGTCGTAGCATCCGCCTGTCACGTTGTCATACACTGCTAGTCGCTTGAGATTGGAACCGTAGTACCAAGAAAGAGCAAACGTGGACCAGTCTAGGTAGCGTCTCTCTCCCGTCACATGATACAGCCTGTTGCATGCCTCCACGGTGGCGCCTGCATCGACTGGCTGCTGATCGTAGAGCGCTCTATCTCCCCCTACTCGATACCAGCCCTTGCTCCCGATCGGCGCGAATACACCATCCACAGTCTGAGCGCCCATCAGAAAGTCCAGAGATTCAGACGCGACCCTGAGGTAGGTCGAGTCCCTCTCGATCTCATAATAGGCGGTGAGGCTCTCCGTGAGTCTGGCGTTGTCATAGGTGAGGATCTCTTCGAACCATCTCCAATCGAGGCGAGAGACGGCTTCATACCAGCCGAGCAAGTGTTTCGCCAAATTCGTGGCGCCCTCAAGTAGCTTTGCATTGCGTTCAACCTTGAGAGACTCGCAGGCTCCGAGTAGAAAATAGGCCTTGGCTCTTGGGGATGATGCCTCCAAGGCCCGCTGAAGTCCCGCCTCCAGCACTCTGTGGCCCCATTCTTCTCGCTCGGAAAGTGGAGAGCTCACATAGCAGCCCGCTGCCCATGCCGCCCGACCCAGATGATCCTTGTTCGAGGGCAGGTCGACGACACTACCGTCTTTGTTCATTTCGTTGCTCCAGCATCCGTCTGAGGCCCGCATCCTATCGAGGAAAGCGACATACCTGCGCGCCAATGTCATTCGTTCTGATTTCTCCATCACGCTCGAGGCGCGGCAGACAAAGACAAGGGCACGCGCCACATCATCGGTTGTGTAGCCCCAAGTCAAGTCAGGTTTGGAGTACGGAGCAAACTGTATGATCCCTACTCGGTCGTTTAGAGCTCTAAAGTGAGCCAAATTAATTGGCGGGGGTGCTTCTCGCAACAGTTCCTGCCTCCGATGCTTTCTGGTACGTCCTACTGTATGCTTTCGCCACCTCGTGCCAAGTCACTTTCCGAGAGAAATCTAGCGCTCTCCTTTCAAGCTTCATTCTTGTCGATGGATTATTGAGAATCTCTTGGATCTCATCAGCGATTGATTCCGGGCTATTGAAATCGCAGAAGAGACCCCTCCCATCCGCGAGAGCTATCTGTGCGAAGGTGGAAGGAGTGGAAACAACACACTTCCCGAAACCCAAAGCTTCGGTGATAGTCCCACTTGAAACTTGATCACGTCCCACGTAGGGAGCCAGGTAGATGTCAGTCGCGAGATAGTAG
>JBAVVE010000305.1:0-1583 GCA_049697135.1 Bathyarchaeia archaeon
CTGGTAGTGATGTGTCAACGTCCCGCGTGGGGCTTCTACAATGCCGACGCCTTCGTCAGGTGTTGCCGTTGGTATCGTCCGGACGTTCTGGCTTGTGATCTCAGGGTCACGACTCAGTTCATGCATCCGCTCTGCAGCATAGAGTAGCTCTACGAGTCGAGCCCAGTGAGTCGCCAGTGTTGCGTGGACAGGTTTGCCGCCAAGAGTCTCATACATTCTCTTGTACTCGACTTGTGCGAGTGGAGTAGCCATTCCTTCGGCGACGTTCAGTCGTGAGAGTGGGGTAGCCCTGTAGACGCCGCTGTCTTTGCCTCCGACAAGGCCTTTCCATCCTACCTTCTTCAGGTATGGGTATTTTAGATACGTCCAAGGTTCGACGTGCTCGGAAAGATGTTGCTGATATTCAGCTGCACTGTACTTCGCGAATTCATTTCCCTGTGGGTCAACCACTCTGACCTCACCGTCATATAAGTTCACGCGATTCTGGTCGTCAACGAGACCCATGTAGTATGTCTGGGTCGTGTAGATATCGCTCCTTATGAGATTCGCATATTCCTTGTTTCCCAGGACTAGATCGTCGAAGAGTTTCAGCGTGAACTTCGCGAATTCGATCTCCGATTTCGCGATCTCCTCGATCCTAGCCCTTTCTGTTTCAGAGATTGGTTTGCTGACTCCTCCAGGCAGGCCGCATGTTGGGTGGATCCTTCTTCCTCCGATCATGGCGACAACATCCATGGCGTCAGAGCGATGTTTGATCACTGAGGCACCGACATCTCTTCCGACCTTGCCAATGACGCCGAGTATGTTGCGTTCCGCTTTCGGCGCATTCGGGCCCATTACAAAGTCGGGTCCGGCCAGTATGTAGAAGTGAGTTGTGTGGTCAGCCACATAGAATGCGTTGTAGAAGAGTTCTCTCAGTTTCTTTGCAGCGGGTGGCGGATCCACATGGAAGACTGCGTCCAGTGCTTTAGTGGATGCCATGTGGTGTGCTTCCGGACAGACTCCGCAGATTCTGCTTGTGATGTCGGGCATTTCCTCGACGGGTCTGCCTTCGCAGAATTTCTCGAACCCCCTCAGTTCAGGCACTTGGAAGTATGCGTTCTCCACGTTGCCTTCGTTGTTTAGGAAGATCTCGATCTTTCCATGGCCTTCAAGTCTGGTAATGGGGTTTATCGTCACGTTGGTCATGCCTTGGCCCTCCTGAGCAACGACCGTGCAAGTCCATACCTGTAGAATGTCCCGATCGGATCAACGACACCCTCGGCGATCTTCTGAATCTCCTCTTCGTTCTCCGAGTCAAAGTTTGACGCCAAGGCCGAAAGCATCTTCGCGCCCTGATCGAGCACACCAGGGACCGGGCCGTAGCAGCCGCGGCACGGCATGTTCGCGTCGAGGCATTGTGCACCACAACCTCCTCGTGTCGCAGGTCCCATACAGATTATCCCCTGATCGAGCAGACACTTCTCAGTGTCGGGAAGCACCTGGTAGGTGCGCATGATCTTCTTGATCTTCCTCTCGCCCTTGACGCGTTTGCATTCATCACAAAGTGATTTGTCTGAGGCTCCAATGACCGAGCCTTTCGG